>JAGXHO010000248.1 GCA_024636105.1 Trueperaceae bacterium
CTCGAGCCCCTCGGGTACGAGGTGCTCGAGGTCGTGGTGACCCGGCGCGGCAGCTCGCGGCGGGTCCTGGTGCGCATCGACCGCCTGGACGAGCAGGGGGTGTCGGTCGACGACGTCAGCCGCGCCGCCGGGGCCTTCGGCCTCGAGCTCGATCGCCTGGACCCGTTCGACGACCCGTACCAGTTCGAGGTCGAGTCGCCGGGTGCTCAGCGGCCGCTCGCCACCGCGCGGCACTTCGAGCGCTTCCACGACCTTCTCGCCAAGGTGAAGGTCGCTGGATCGTCCTTCGTCGGCCGCGTGCGAGCCGTCGAAGGCGACGAGGTGGTGTTCGAGGTCGACGGCGAAGAGGCACCGCGTCGCGTCGCGCTTTCGGCGATCGAGCAGGCCAACCTCGCCGAGTGGCCGGACGCCCCACGCTGACGTGGGCGTCGAAGGATCGGACAGGCGCGCCGCGCAGCGGCGCAACCTGTTGACCCGCGCTCGTCGCGGGTCGACAGGCGACAATTTGGCGGGTCCCCCAAGGCGACCCGAACCGGACCGGAGTGAAGGATGAACAAAGAATTCATCGACGCCCTCAACGTGCTCGCCGCCGAGCGCAACCTGGACAAGGACGAGCTGATGTCCTCGATCGAGGAGGCCCTCGAGCAGGCGTTCGAGCGCAACGTGATGCCGGGCAAACAGATCGAGGTCGAGGTCGACCCGGAGACCGGCGAGATCGACGTGCTGGTGATCCGACGGGTGGTCGAGGAGATCGAGGACCCGGACAAGGAGATCCTCCTCTCCGAGGCCTCGGAGCTCGACGAGGACGTCGAGGTGGGGATGGAGATGGAGTTCCCCGTCGATCCGGAGTCCTTCACGCGGATCGCCGTGCAGACCACCAAGCAGGTGATCACCCAGAAGCTCCGCGAGAAGGAGCGCGAGCACGTCTTCGAGGAGTACAAGGACCGCGCTGGCGACGTCATGACGGCGGTGGTCTCGCGCACCGACAACAAGCGCAACGTGTTCGTGGACCTCGGACGCGGCGAGGCGATCATGCCGCCGCGCGAGCAGATCCAGGGCGAGCGCACGATGGTGGGCATGCGCCTCAAGGTCTACGTGGCGAAGGTCGAGCTGTCCACCCGCGGTCCGTCGATCCTCGTGTCGCGCGCCGCGCCCGAGCTCCTCGAGTACCTGATGCGCCAGGAGATCCCCGAGGTCGCGGACGGCACGGTCGAGTTGAAGGCGATCGCGCGCGAGGCCGGCCAACGCTCCAAGGTCGCCGTCGCGAGCACGAACCCGAACGTCGACCCGATCGGGGCCTGCATCGGCCACCGCGGCAGCCGCATCCAGGCCGTGACGGCCGAGCTGCAGCGCGAACGCGTCGACATCATCCTCTGGGACCCGAGCCCGCGCGAGTTCATCCGCAACGCCCTCTCCCCCGCCAAGGTCGGCAGCATCGAGCTCGACACCGAAGCCGGCGAGGCGCGCGTCAACGTCGGCTCCGATCAGCTGTCGCTCGCAATCGGCAAGGGGGGTCAGAACGTCCGACTCGCCGCCAAGCTCTCCGGGTTCAAGATCGATCTCGTCGCCAGCGAGTCGATCAGCGACCTCGATGCCGCGATGGCGGCAGCGGCGTCGCGCCAGTCCGACGCGACGGCGACCGGCGGCGGCGATCGCAACCGAGCCGCGTTCGACGCCCTGTTCTCGGCGAGCCCCGACGAGGGCGGCGCAGCCGCTCCGGAGGCGGGCGCAGCCGCCGAGGCGACCGCCGAAACGGACGTCGCCCGCTCGGAGGACACGACCTCCTCATGACCCCGCCGCGCCACGTCCCCATGCGCCGCTGCGTCGCGTGCCGCGACGCGCAGCCCAAGCGCGAGCTCGTGCGGCTCGTGCGTGGCGAGGACGGCTGGCGGCTCGACCTCGCGCAGCGCGCGGGCGGACGCGGCACCTCGCTCTGCCGCGCCTGCGCGCAGGCCGCAACGGACGCTGCAGCCGCCACGGGCGACGCCGCGGCGCGCCTCAAGGGATTCCGGCGCGCGTTCCGACAGGACGCCGCCGCCGTGACCGCACTGCTCGCCCCCATCGAGTCGACGCTCGCGACGCCCGCGAATGCGGGCGCGCCCGCTCCGGCGGCCCCGACCGAGCCCGACGCCCGACCCCGAACGAACGGAGGGATGCATGGCTGAGAAGGTTCGCATCTACCAGCTCGCACGTGACCTCGGCATCGAGACCAAGGACCTCTTGGTCATGCTCGACGACATGGGCGTGGAATACAAGTCGCACTCGAGCACGCTCGAGCTCGACGTCGCTGAGGCGGTGCGCGGACTCGTGTCCGAGAACGCGCCGTCGACCCCCGCGGTCGAGGCTCCGGCCCCCGAAGCCGAGCCGCCGACCGCGGCGACCGCGAAGGCCGAGGCCAAGCCCAAGAAGGCTGACGTCGCGGCCGCAGCCGCGGCGCCGGCCACCGTCGTCCCGCTGCGCGCGCCCGTCGTCACCGTCATGGGCCACGTCGACCACGGCAAGACCTCGCTCCTCGACCACATCCGCAAGACCAAGGTGGCCGAGCGCGAAGCCGGCGGCATCACCCAGCACATCGGCGCCTACCAGGCCGAGACCAAGCAGGGCACCGTCACCTTCCTCGACACGCCCGGCCACGCCGCCTTCACCGCCATCCGGCAACGCGGCGCCAACGCGACCGACATCGCCGTCATCGTGGTCGCTGCGGACGACAGCATCATGCCGCAGACGCGCGAGGCCGTCGCCCACGCCAAAGCGGCCAAGGTGCCGATCGTCGTGGCGATCAACAAGATCGACCTGCCGCAGGCGAACCCCGACAAGGTGATGCAGGACCTGATGCAGGTCGATCTGATCCCCGAGGCGTTCGGCGGCGACACCATCGTCGTCCGCGTCAGCGCTCAGACGGGCGAAGGGGTCGACGAGCTGCTCGAGATGCTCTCCCTCGTCGCCGAGATCCAGGATCTCCGCGCCGACCCGGAGGCGCCGTTCCGCGGCGTCGTGGTCGAGTCGGTCCTCGACAAGCGCGCCGGCGTGCTCGCCACCGTGCTCGTGCAAGAGGGCACGCTGCGCGTCGGCGACTACGTCGTGTGCGGCGAGGTCTGGGCCAAGGTGCGCCGCTTGACCGACCACACCGGCGCCGCCGTGACGACGGCGGGTCCGAGCGTGCCCGTGCAGATCCTGGGCTTCTCCCAGCTCCCCCAGGCCGGCGAGGTCGTCGACCACGCCGCCGACGAGGCGGCCGCCAAACAGACGGTGGACGAGCGGATCGACGCCCGCGAAGAGGCCGACCGCGAACTCATCGGCCGCAAGGGGCTCACCCTCGCCGATCTGTTCGGCAAACCCAAGACCAAGAAGATCCACCTGCTCGTCCGCGCCGACACCCAGGGCTCGCTCGAGGCGATCAAGGGCGTCATCGCCCAAGCCGCCGAGGACGTCCCCGAGGTCGACGTCGACGTGATGCTCGCCGAGGTGGGCGCGCCCACCGACAGCGACCTGCTCCTCGCCTCGACGGAAGACGCGAGCATCCTCACGTTCGGTGTCAGCGCGCCCGGTTCCGTGGTCAAGGCGGCCGAACGCCAGAAGACGCCGCTCAAGTCCTTCCGGATCATCTACGACCTGATCGAAGAGGTCGAGCGCCAGATCAAGGGCCAGATCGAGCCGACCTTCGAGGAGCGCATCCTCGGGCACGCCGAGGTCCGCATGATCATCAAGGTGCCGCGCTCGGGCAACATCGCCGGTTCGTACGTGACCGACGGGGTCATCCGCCGCGGCGCCAAGGCGCGCCTCAAGCGCGACGGCCGCGAAGTCTACAAGGGCTCGATCGCGCAGTTGCGACGCTTCAAGGACGACGTCCGCGAGGTGACCTCGGGGTTCGAGTGCGGGATCAACCTGCAGAACTACGACAACACCCAAGAGGGCGACATCATCGAGGTCTACGACATGGTCGAGGTGCCCGCCGCGTAAGCGGCGCGCCTCGCCCCTGAACGGCATGCGCCGGTCGACGCCGCTCCTCGTCGTGCTGCTGGCCGCCGTCGCGCTCGCTCCGGCGTTCGCGGCGCCGCGCCCGCATGCCGGTGACGAGGCCGGCGTCGGCGGCTGGGGCGCCCGCGCGCCCGCCTGGCAAGACCCGGGCGGGCGCGCGACCGGTTCACTGGGGGGCGACGCACCGCGCTCTCTGCCACCGGCGAAGGGATCGGTACGGTACGGGTGCGCGACCCGGGGCTCGGCGCTCGCGCCGGCCACCGACCGCGGTGCGCGGCGCCCGAGCCTGACGGCCCTGGGGAAGCGGCAAGCCGACGGTGGCTGAGGGCGCTCCCGCACCCCGCCGTCCCCTCGTCCTCGCCCTCCTTCCTCCCCCCACCTCGGAGCCCTCATGAACCGACGCACCGTCACCGGACTGCTGCTGCTCGCGGCCGTCCTCGCCTCGATCGCCTACCTATGGCAGCCGTGGAACACCAGCGGCGAAGGCACCCTCAAACTCGGACTCGACCTCCAGGGCGGCCTCCGCGTCGTGCTTCAGAGCGACGTCGAGGATCCGCTCCCGGAAGACCTCGAGACGGCCCGCAACATCATCGAGAACCGCGTGAACGAGTTCGGCGTCGCCGAGCCGCTCATCCAGACGAGCGGCGGCAACCGCATCCTGGTCGAACTCCCGGGCCTGACCTCGGCCGACCAGAACCGCGCTCTCGACCTGATCGGGCAGCAGGCCATCCTCGAGTTCCGCTTGGTGCGCGCCGTGGCCCAGGGCAAGCTCACCCAGGAGCTGCTCCCGTCCGACCTCGAGGACGTCGCCTTCACCGGCGAGATCATCCGCACGGCGCGTGCCGACTTCGAGCGCGTCGGCACCGCGACGCTCGGACCGGCCGTGTTCTTCGAGGTGCGCGGCGAGGACGCGCGCGCCTTCGGTGACTTCACCGGCGGCAACGTCGGCCGGCGCATGGCGATCGTCCTCGACGGGCAGATCCAGACCGCGCCGACCCTCAACTCACGCATCAGCGACTCGGGGCAGATCACCGGCATCACCTCCCTCGAGGAGGCGGCCGACACGGCCCTCGTGCTGCGCTCGGGTTCGCTGCCCATCGCGCTGCAGGTCGAGCAGATCAGCGCAATCGGCCCAACGCTCGGCCGCGATTCCATCGCGGCGGGCACCACCGCGGCCATGATCGGCGGCAGCGCCGTCGTGATCACCATCCTGCTGATCTACGGGCCGCTGTTCGGCGGGGCGCTCGTGTTCGGCCTCGCGCTCGCCATGCTGTTCATCTTCGGCGTGCTCGCCGGCCTCGGCGCGGCGCTCACGCTCCCGGGCCTCGCCGGCCTGGTGCTCACGATCGGCGCCGCGGTCGACGGCAACGTGATCAGCTTCGAACGCATCCGCGAGGAGCTGCGCGCCGGCAAGGGCATGCGGGTCGCGATGCGCAACGGCTTCGGCCACTCGCTGTCGGCGATCATCGACGCCAACGTGACCACCCTGCTCGCCGCCGCGGCCCTGTACCAGTACACGAGCGGGCCGGTGCGCGGCTTCGCCATCACCCTCGCGATCGGCATCGTCGCGGCCGTGTTCGTCAACACCGTCGCCGTCCCATGGCTCCTCGACGTCCTGTCGCTGCGCATCAAGCGCACCTACATGCGCGCCGGGTGGTTCACCGAGTCGCTGAGGTTCGTGCGCTACGCGAGGATCGCCTTCACGGTCTCGGGCGTCCTCGCCATCGCGTCCGTGCTCCTCGTTTCGATCGTCGGCCTGCGGCTCTCGACCGACTTCACGGGCGGCACGAGCGTGCTGCTGAGCGTGCCCGAGGCGACGAGCGTCGCCGACGTGCGCACCGCGCTCGATGGGCCGGAGTTCGACGCGATCCCGTCGGAGGGCGCCTCGATCGTCGAGGTCGACGACCCGTCGATCGACGGGCACCTGATCTCGGTGCGCGTCGGCCTGACGGCCGATCGGACCGACGCTGAGACCTTCCCGCGGCTGCTCGCCGACGCGGTCGGCGGCGAGTCGCTCTCGGCCGAGTTCGTCGGTCCGGCGGTCGGCGCCGACCTGCGGCGCGGCGCGGTGCTCGCCGTGCTCGTCGCGCTGGGCCTGATCCTGGTGTACGTCGCGTGGCGCTTCTGGCCGAACTGGCCGGTCGCGGTCGCGGTGGTCGTGGCCGCCGCCCACGACGTCGGCCTGACGCTCGGCGTCCTGGACGCGATCAACGCCGAGTTCTCGATCCCGGTGTTGGCCGCGATGCTCTTCGTGGTCGGCTACTCGCTCAACGACTCGATCATCATCGCCGACCGGATCCGCGAGAACCTCGGGCGCATCCGCGACCGCAACTACGCCGAACTGGTCGACCTCTCCGTGAGCCAGACGATCGCGCGCACGATCGCGACGTCCGGCACCACGCTGCTGCCGGTGCTCGCGCTGCTCTTCTTCGGCGGCAGCGTGCTCCGCGACTTCTCGATCACCCTCCTGGTCGGCATCGGGATCGGTACGTACTCCTCGATCTTCGTCCTGCCACCAATCCTCGTGGCCCTTCGCGGGCTGCAGCGGCGGCGGCGCAAGACCAAGGCGCGCCGCACCGCGACGGCCTGATCCGACCCCGCCCAACGCTCCACCGTCCGCCCCCTGCGATCTCGCAGGGGGCGGACGTCGTTCAGGGGGTCGCGGCGGGTGGCACGACCGCATCGAGCTGACGCAGGACGCGTCCGTCGACGGAGATCAGGGCGCGCCACGGACCCGGGGAGATCGCGACGTCGTCCGGGAGGTCGACCGCGAACGGACGTCCCTCGTCGCCATGGGCCACCCAGACCGCGACCGACGCGCGCTCGCCGCCGGTCGGGCCGAACCACTGCACGGCGACCCAAGCATCGGTCGCCACCGCCTCGAAGCGGAACCGGACCCTCAGCCGGGGTTCGCCCTCCCACACGGTCGCGCGCAGCTCCGCATCGCCCGCCAGCCGCCACGCGGGCGCCGCGACGAGGGCGTCGTTCGGCACCGGCGGCACGAACAGGGGCATGCAGGCCGACAGGACCAGGCCCGCGGCGGCGAGCACGGCCGTTCGAGCGGCGCGACGCGGCTTCACGTTTCGTCCCAGGTCAGCAGCGCCGCCGCGGCCGCCACGGGCGCCGTCTCGGCGCGCAGGACGCGCCGGCCGAACGCCACCGCGCGTGCCCCGCGGGCGACGAGCACGGCCACCTCTTCGGGGGTGAGGCCCCCTTCCGGCCCGGTGACGACCGTCACCGCGGTCGGCATGGCGCCGCCTCGATCGTGCGCGCCGTCCAGGTCGGCCACGACGTCCCCCAGCGTCGCTTCGGCGTAGGGATCGGCCACCAAGAGCGCGCCCGTCCAAGCCAGGTCGTCGAGCCGCACGGCCTGCGCGACCTCGGGAACGAGCGCTCGACCGCACTGCCGGGCCGCCTCCTCGGCGACCCGCCGCCAGCGGGCCAACCGCGCGGGCGAGACCTCGGTCGCGTCGCAGCGCCGGGTGCGCACCGGGCGCACCGCCACGACGCCGAGTTCGGTCCCCATGCGGACGACGTCGGCGAGCTTGTCCCCCTTCAGGAGCGCAGGCGCCAGGGTCACGGCGCGGTCGGGCTCCGTGCCGGCCGGCCGGGGCGCCTCCAGGTCGACGAGCACGGTGCCGGCGTCGACGGACTTGATCGTCCCGAACGCCTCGAGCCCCGCGCCGTCGAAGGCTGCGACGGGCGCCCCGGGTCGAGCGCGGAGCACGCGCGCCAAGTGGTGCGCCGGGTCCCCGATCACCAGGCGCTCGCCCTCGGCCAGAGCATCGAGCCGGACGCGGTGGCGGCGCACGTCAGGCCCCCCGCCGCAGATGGACCAACCACCAGTCGCCGTCGCGGCGCCACGCCACGACCTCGAACGCCGCGGTCTGCTCCGCGAGCGCGGCGCGGACGAGCGCGTCGCGCGAGTCGAGGATCCCGGTCAGCAGCAGGTCCGCCCCAGGCACCGTGACCGCCGCGTACCCGGGGAGGAAAGCGGCGTGGAGCTCGGCGTAGAGGTTCGCCACCAGGACGTCGACCGCGGGGTCGACGGGTACGTCGCCGAAGCCGCCGGCTTCGAAGCGCGCTCGGGAGCGGTTCGCGCGTGCGTTCGCCCGGGCGACCGCGACCGTCTCCGGATCGACGTCCAGTCCCCAGGCGTCGGCGGCGCCGAGCCGATCCGCGGCGATCGCGAGCAGCCCGGATCCGGCGCCGACGTCCAGCACGCGTCGCCCGAGGAGGTCCAGCCCAGAGAGCGCTCCGAGGGCGAGCCGCGTGGTCTCGTGGTGGCCGGTGCCGAACGCCATGCCGGGGTCCAGCCACACCACCACCTGCCCAGCCTTCAGCACCACGTCCCGGTGGGTGGGCGCCACCACGACCGGCCCGACCACGACCTCGTTGAGGGCCCGATGGTACGCAGCCACGTGGTCGACGTCGTCGACGACCTCCCACGTGCCACCGTCGGGCAGCGCCATGGTCGCCTCGAACTCGAAGTAGCCCACGAGGTCCGCCCCATCCTCCGCGACGCCGGCGGCCCCGGCGTCCCAGAGCGCGCTCGCGAGCGGCCCCTCGGAGGCGAGCGGTTCGCGGGCGGCCCCCGCCATGCGGTAGGCCTTCATCGCGCCGATGCGTCCCGTAAATCGCGCGTGACGATCTCGAAGCCGAGCCGGGACCCCTGCTCGAGGTACCACTCGATGTCGGTACTGCGCGTCTGGGGGCCGAGCGAGGCGCGGTCGAAGGCCCGCGTCGCGGTCATGATCATGGTCTCGGCGAGGCACGCGGGCACCAGCCCGTCGCCGAAGTGCAGGTCGATCGCCGTGCGCAGCGCTCCGGGTGGGCGCACCACGCCGCCCGGCACCACCTGGACGCCCGGAACGTCGGCGACGTCCGGGTGCACGTCCGCCGGCCGACCGAGGTCGTAGACCCATGCGCCCGGCTCGACGTGCTCCGGGAGCACCACCGGGTCCGGGTCGCTCGTCGCGGTGAAGATCAGGTCGGCGCCCTTCACGGCGGCGACGTCGGTGGCAACCTCGATCACCACGTCCGGATGCTTGCGTGCGAGCGTTGCGGCCGAGCGCTCGAGCCGCTCCAGGTCGCGGCCGACGAGCACCAACTTGCCGACCTCGCCGGCGAGCACGCGCGCGACCCCGAAGGCGACCACGCCGTTCGCCCCCACCACGGCGGCGGTCGCGCGGCGCAGGTCGCCTCCCTCCGCGCGGAAGCGCTCGAGCAGCCCCGGCACCGCCGCCCGGACCGTCGCGGCCGTGTAGGCGCCGCCGTTCGTGATCGCGAGGTCGGGGACGGCAGCCTGGACCTGAAGCCCCTTCTCGCCGACGGTCGACCAGAAGGCGCCGAGCCCGAACGCTTCCGCCCCCATCTCGCGCGCGAGCCGAGCCCCGAGGATCGCCATGCGCGTCGCACCGTCCGGGTCGCCGCGGATCTGGTCGGGCAGCAGCGGGCCCGAGATCAGAGCCATCCGGAGCTCGCGGCCGTCCGGCAAGGCGACGCCGCGGATCTCGCCTTGAACCTGCGGTCGCAGGTGCGGAAGGACCCAGCGGAGCCACGGCACGGGCAGCCAGCCGCGGTCGAGCACGAACCGCAGCCAGCGCTGGCTGCGCGGTTGCGCGAGGTCATCGACCGTCATCGGGTGCACCATGAACGCCGCCAACACGACGTTCGGATCGAGGCCACGCACGGGAGGTGGGTCGCCGAGCCGAGCCTCGGTGCCGTCGCGGACGCGCGCCCAAGCGGACTTCTGGCGCCAACCACCGACGATTGCGATGGCGACCGCTGCGGTGAGGTCCCAGGGGCCGGCCCCCGCGACGACGAGGGCCACCGGCAAGGCCGCGAGGCCTGCGAGCGTGCCCAAGGCGACGTAGCGCGTGGCGGCCAGGACCGCCGCGTACGCGACCACGGGCGCCGCGAGCACCCAGGCCGGAGCGCTACCGACCGCCGCCCAACCCGCGAGGACGCCGAGCAGCACGCCGTTGCCGCGCCCCCGCGGGAGGTGCCCGCCCCATGCACCGGGCCACGGGGCGACGTGGCCCACGTACGCGCCCGCGGCGGCCAAGGGAGCGGCCGCTGGCGCGAGCGCACCGAGCGCCGCCACCGCGACCGCCCCCTTGAAGAGGTCGAGGAAGAAGGAGCCGAGCGCCGCCGGCGCGCCCGCGAGCCGGAAGACGTTCTCGACCCCGAGGAGGTGCGGGTTGAGGTCGCGGGCCTCATGGCCGGTCAGCCGATGGACCCAGGCCGCCCCCACGGGCACCGTGCCGATCACGTACGCGAGCGCGCCCGCGAGCAGCGCGAGAAGCGGTTCGACCATGAGGGCCATCCTACGCGCCGGACGATCGCTGGGCGGCGGGCACGCGACCTGGGCGCGCGCCCAAGGGCGTCGCGGGGTCGCGAGGCGCGTGTCGTAGCATGGTCGGTGTGGAGAGCCGGACCCCCCCGAACAACCTGGACGCCGAGAAGAGCGTCCTAGGCAGCATCCTTCTCGACAACGAGGTCTACCCGAGCCTCGAAGGCACGCTGACGGCGGAGCACTTCTACAAGGAGGGCCACCGCAAGGTGTGGCGGGCGATCGAGCGCCTGTTCCGGCGCAGCGAGCCCATGGACTTGGTCACGTTGACCGAGGAGCTGCGCCAGACCGGCGACCTCGAGGCGGTCGGCAGCGTCGCGTACCTGATCGGCCTCGCCGAAGGGGTGCCGACCGCGGCGTACGCCGAGAGCTACGCCAACATCGTGCGCGAGAAGGCGGTCTTGCGTGAGCTGATCGGCGCCAGCGGGCGCATCCTGCAGAACGCCTACGAGCAGTCCGCTCCGCTCGAGCAGCTCCTGGACGAGGCCGAGTCGGCGATCTTCGAGCTCGCCACCTCCAAGCGCCGGAGCTTCTTCGAGGGCATGCCGCAGCTCGTCCACGAGACCTTCCAGAAGATCAACGAGTACTTCGCCAACCCCGACCCCGTGTCGGGGCTGCGCATGGGCTTCAAGGAGCTCGACCAGATGACGGCCGGGCTCCAGGCCTCCAGCCTGAACGTGCTCGCGGCGCGCCCCTCGATGGGCAAGACCGCCTTCGCGCTGACGATCGCGCTGAATGCCGCTCTGCGCGAGGCGAAAACCGT
The DNA here is from genome assembly GCA_024636105.1 of Trueperaceae bacterium. Next base: position 11,097 of record JAGXHO010000248.1, read on the forward strand.
CGGCGTCTTCTCCCTCGAGATGTCGGGCGTGCAGCTGGTCACGCGCATGCTCTGTTCCGAAGCGCGCGTCGACATGAGCCGGGTGCGCAGCGGCCAACTCTCGGACCGCGACTTCCAGCGCTTGGCGGACACCGCCGGGCGCATGTCCGAAGCGAAGGTGTTCATCGACGACAACGCCGACATGACGGTCATGGAGCTGCGTTCGCGGGCGCGGCGGCTGATGGCGGAGCACGACCTCGGCCTCATCATCATCGACTACCTCCAGCTGATGTCGGGTGGCCACGGCCGCCAGACCGAGAACCGGCAGCAGGAGATCAGCACGATCTCGCGGAGCCTCAAGGCGCTGGCGCGCGAGTTGGACATCCCAGTGCTGGTGCTGTCGCAGCTGTCGCGGGCGGTCGAGGCGCGGCCGAACAAGCGACCGATGCTTTCGGACTTGCGTGAGTGCGTCACCGGCGAGACCCTGGTGCAGCTCGCGGACGGTCGCCGGCGTCCGATCGCCGAACTCGTCGGCACCGAACCCGACGTGGTCGCGATCGACCGCGACGGCCTCCTGACCACGGCGCACGCCGAGGCGGTGTGGTCGGTGGGCGAGCGACCCGTGTTCGACGTGACGCTGGCGAGCGGCCGGCGACGGCGCACGACGGCCGGCCACCTCTGGTATTCCTTCGACGGCTGGCGGCCGCTCGAGGCCCTGCGGCCCGGCGATCGCGTCGCACTGGCTCGCCGCACCCCCGAACCGAGCGATCCCATCCGCTGGCCCGACCACGAGGTGGCGCTCCTCGGGCAACTGGTCGGCGACGGCTCGTACCTCAAGGGGCAGCAGCTCCGCTACACGACCGCCTCCGAAGCGAACGCGACCGCGGTGGAGACCGGCGCGCGCGCGCTCGGTAGCACCGTCCAGCGCATCGCTGGTCGCGGTTCCTGGTTCCAGCTGCTCCTCGGTGGCAACGGAAATCGGCGGCACCCGGCCGGGGTGGGTGCTTGGCTCAAGGACCACCACGTCTTCGGCCAGCGGTCCGCCGAGAAGTCGCTGCCAGATGCGGTCTTCCGATTCGCCGACGACCAGGTCGCCCTGCTGCTGCGGCACTTGTGGGCCACCGACGGCTGCATCCACGTTCACCGCGCCAACACGCGCGGGAGCCACCGCGTCTACTTCGCTACGGCGAGTGCACGCTTGGCCGACGACGTCGCGGCGCTCCTCTCGAGGTTCGGCATCGTCGCGCGCATCCGCCGGCCGAGAACGGGGGCCGCCGTCTGGCAGGTCGATGTGAGCGGCGGCGAAGCCCAAGCGCGCTTCTTGACGTCGATCGGCTCGTACGGACCGCGGGCCGAGCCCGCTGCGGCGTTGGCGAGCGTGCTGGCCAGCCGCACGACCAACCCGAACCGCGACACGCTGCCACGCGAGGTGTTCGATCCCGTCCGTGCGACGGCGCGGGCCTCCGGCGGGACCCAGCGCGCGCTTGCCACGGCGCGCGGCACGACCTACGGCGGTACCGCCCACGTCCCCGTCGCGCCCTCACGCCGCACGCTGGCGTCGAACGCGGCGCTCTTGGACGACCCCGACCTCGAGCGCCGGGCGACCGACGACCTGTTCTGGGACGCGATCGTCGCCATCGAGCCGGCCGGCGTCGCAGAGGTCTTCGACCTCACGGTCCCCGGCCCCGAGTCGTGGCTCGCGGACGGCGTCGTGCTCCACAACTCGGGCGCGATCGAGCAAGACGCCGACCTCGTGATGTTCATCTACCGCGACGAGTACTACGACCCGCACTCCGAGAAGCAGGGCATCGCCGAGATCATCGTCGGCAAACAGCGCAACGGACCCACCGGCCACGTCGACCTGCAGTTCCACAACGCCCACGTCCGCTTCAACGACCTCGCGCGGCAAGGCTGACCGTCGAGCACGCGATCCGAAGGAACGGTGTGCGCCAGCTGATAACGCCGTTCTCGTCTAATCACGGCCTGCCTGGCGCCCTCCGGCACGCTTCCAACCAAGAAGAACCCGGCATCGAAGCACCGCGAAGCCGACCCCCATCGACCCCGAATCGCACGAACCCCGCCCTGTGCGAAAAATCCTCCCGGTCCCATGAGAGGTGCGTGATACTCTCCGACAAGGTTTTCGAGGAGGAGTCGCCATGGCCTCATCGCGCGAACGAATGTCGCGCTTCCTACGACCCCGGATCGAAGCCGTCGGCCTCGAGATCGGGACGTCCGCCCTCAAGGTGGTCGAGCTTCGCCAAGGCAAGCCGCCCAGCCTCGCCGCACTGGCGACCCGCCCCATGCCACCCGGCCTGGTGCAGGACGACCAGATCACCGACGCCGCCGGGCTCGCTGCCGAGATCAAGGCGCTCTTCGACGACGCCGGCGTGCGCAAGCGCCACGTCGTCTCGGCCGTCTCGAACCGCCA
>JAGXHO010000249.1 GCA_024636105.1 Trueperaceae bacterium
CGGAGATGTGTATAAGAGACAGGGCCTGGGACGACCCCGCCTTCCAAGCGCTCGTGAACGCCGCCGACCTGGTCACCCCCGACGGCATGCCGCTCGTCTGGGCCCTCGGCCGCCTCGGCGTCGCGGACGCCACCCGCGTGTACGGCCCCACCCTCACCCTGCACGTCTGCGAGGCCGCAGCGCGCGCCGGCGTGCCGGTCGGCTTCTACGGCGGCAGCCCCGAGGCGCTCACGAAGCTGATCCCCAACCTCCAGGAGCGCTACCCGGGCCTCAAGGTCGCCTACGCCGAGTCGCCGCCCTTCCGCCCAGCCACACCGGACGAGGACGCCGCCGCCGTCGTCGCGATCCGCGCCAGCGGCGCGCGCGTGCTGTTCGTCGGCCTCGGCTGCCCCAAGCAGGAGGTCTGGATGGCCGCCCACCAGGACCGCCTGCCGCTAGTGCAACTGGGCGTCGGCGCCGCCTTCGACTTCCACGCCGGCATGGTGCGCCAGGCGCCGCCGGCGCTCCAGCGGCTCGGGCTCGAGTGGGCGTTCCGGATGGCGATGGAGCCGCGGCGGCTGGCGAAGCGGTATCTGCGGCACAATCCGCGGTTCGTGTGGCAGCTCGCGCGGCAGTTGTGGCGGGAACGCCGGGCCGCGGCCAACCATTCGGGCCCGACGGCGGACGGCACCTAGGTAGTCCGATCCCACGCACGGCGGCCGCGCGACGAGTGGGCCGTGACCGGTTCGGCCTTGGCTCGAACCCACGTCGCCCCAGCCCCATCCCGTACCATGCAGCATCATGTCCGCCGTGCGGCTCATCATCGACGCCCTCGGGCCGATCGCCTCGGCCGACGTCCGCTTCGGCGACCTGACGGTCCTCACAGGTCCCCAGGCGAGCTGCAAGAGCGTGCTGCTGCAGTTGCTGAAGCTGGTGCTCGACCGACCCGCCATCGAGCGCCGGATGCGTGGCCAGAACCTCGTGTGGCGCGATCGCGACGACTTCCTCGACGCCTACTTCGGCGAGGGCATGCGCTCCCTCGTGCGCCCGGGCACGCAGGTCTCGGTCGACGGTGAGCCGTTCGCCCTCGTTCCCGAGCCGCCATCGCTGAGACCCGACGCCAGCCAAGAACGCGTGGCCTACGTTCCCGCTCAGCGCGTCATGAGCATCCGTGACGGCATCACCCGGCCCTTCGGCGAGTACCGAGGCGGCGATCCCTACGTGCTGCGCGCCTTCAGCGCCGACGTACACGACGTCGTCCAGAAGGAGTTGTCGAGCGACGGGCCCATCTTCCCCAAGCCGCAACGCTTCAACGAGGCGCTGCGCGAGGTCGTCTCCGAGCACGTCCTCGCTGCGTGGGAGCTGCGCATCGAGGCCGCCGACCTCGCGAAGCGCTTCGTCCTCGCGGACCCGAAGGCATCGGAGCCCGCGAGCCTCCCGTTCCTCACCTGGTCCGCGGGGCAACGCGCGTTCGTCCCGCTGCTCCTGGGCCTGTACCGCCTCATGCCCGCCGGGAGCCGGCCGCGCCGCGGTCGCCTCGAGTGGGTCGTCATCGAAGAGCCCGAGATGGGCCTCCACCCGCGCGCCATCGCCGCCACGATGGCGTTCGTGCTCGAGCTCTTGCGACGCAAGTACCGGGTCGCGCTATCGACGCACTCCACGCAGGTGCTCGACGTCGTCTGGGCGCTCCGCCGCCTGCAGGATGCAGGGGCCGGTTGGCGCGACGTCCTGCGGTTGCTGGGGTTGGAGCATCATCGTGAGCTTCAGCGAGCCGCAGAACAAGCGCTCTCCTCCAGCATCGCCACGTACTACCTCGAACGCGGCCGGCCCACCCGCGACATCTCGGACCTCGATCCCCTCGCCACCAACGTCGACGAGGCCGGATGGGGCGGCATGACGGCCTTCTCCGAGCGCGTCACGAACGTGGTCGCGGACGTGATGGCGCGCCCCACCTCCAGGGCGAACCACCCGTGAAGACCGAACTGGAGGCGCTCGGTGTGCCGTACCGCTCCCGCGCACGCGACGGTAAGCAGGCGTTGCGTCGGCCGCACCGCGGCGCCGTCGATCCGAGGGACCCACGCCGATTGACCGGGAGCGTCGACCTCGAAGCCTGCCTGGACCAGCTCCCTGCGTACCGCGACGCCGCCAAGTGGGATTACGGCATCGGTTGCCTCGCGCCGCGCGATGACGAGCGCAGTGCCGTCTGGGTCGAAGTGCACAACGCGACCCCGGGTGACGTCACGTCCATGCGCGCGAAGCTGGCGTCCCTGAAGCGTTGGCTCGCGGATGACGGCCGCACGCTGCATGCGGCCACGGAGGCCGGGCGCCAGGCGCTCGGAGGCACGCCGTTCCGGTGGATCGTGGTGGGGCCGACGTCGATGCCACCGAGTACGGGTTCCTTCCGCGCGGCGGTGCAGGAGGGCTTGGGGGCTCCAGAACGCGTGCTCCGGCTGCCGTGACATCCTGGAATCGGTGGGGCATTCCGAAGCTTCGATGGCTTGCGCGTACGCGCAAGCCATCGGACAAAGGAAAGCCGTCAGCGGTGAACGGGCTCCAGTTCGAACGGGTTGGAGATGGTCCGGCGACCGAACCGCCGCAGCATGACGACCGCGTCGTTCGGATCGATGCGCTCACGACGCACGACCGCGCCGACGGCGGGCTGTTGCGTCGATGGGATTCGCGTCCGAAAGAAGGGCCAGAGTCGCTTCGAGCGGTACTCCTTGCCCGTGTCCCGGAATCCGACGATGGGTCGCATCCGCTTCTGGTTGCGGAACGCCGCGTCGTACACGAAGATCCAGGTGTCGTTCGCGTACTCGAGGTGGCCGACCACCGTGTCGCCGAAGGTGAGGTCGAACGCGGCGCGACCCTCCGCCCCGGCGACGCGCTCATCCGCGCGCTTCCTCGGGTACGACGGGCTCCCCTTTTGAACTGACTTCATCATCGGCTTCATGTCTTCGCTCCAACCGGGACGATGCCGGCACGCGCGTACGCACGTCGAACCTGAACCATACGGGCTTCGAGGCAATCCAGGATGAGAACGCGCCGATCGCGCGTCATCAGACCGACGAACTCGTCGGCCAAGACTCGGGCCACTGCTCCGTTCACGTCCAACTCGACGAGGTCGCGAACGGCAGTTGCCATGGACGGCCGCCCACGCAACACGTCCTCAATGAGCCCGAAATGCGTTGCTTCGCGGCCGCCGACGCCCAGTTTGGGCTTCGAGCCCATTACATACCGCTGGAGTCGCTTCGCTCGGGAGTCTGCTTCGAGGTTCGTCAAGCCGGCAACCTTCGCATCGTCCCAGTTCCAGAACAACCCCCGGGCGCTATCGAACACGGGTGCGAACGCCGTCGGAGCTTCTCCGGTGAGGGAGGCGACGACGCCCCAGTTCATGTGATGGCGATCGTTGTTGCCCGTGATCGCATCGAAGATGAGCATGCGCACGAACCCGACGAGTAAGCCGTCCGCCTCGGCGGGGAACACGGCGCGCAGCGCATCTTCGATGTCGGAGAAGCCTAGGAGGGCTCGGTCCATCCCGGCCCCTTCGAGTTGCTCGAGGAACGACTCATCCTGCCAATGTTCGGCGAGGACCTCGGTGCCATGGACGAGTTGCTGATGACTCGGGTGAAGGAAGTACCTGCTCAGCAACCGCAGCTCGCCGTCGATGCGGCGCAGGGTCGTCGTGGCCACGTCGACACCCAGGACCTGGCCCACACGCGTGAGGAGGTGCTCCGTGATCGACTCGTTCGGGTACCACTTGTGTCCGAGCTTGGCGATGTGCGCCGGCCACGTGTCCCGGCGGCGGCGGACCGTTCCAGGCTCCCAGGCGTGCAGGAATACCTTCGGAGCATCTCCAGCGATCGCGGTCTCTCGGTCGATCCAGAAGTCCCTGTGGCGCAGATTCGGCACGAACAACCCGACCGTGGCGGTCGCGCGACCGGAGACGTTCTTGATGAGACGGTGCGCGCGAATCATGAGGGCAGCGTAGCCGTGATGCGGCCGCTACCGTGAGCGGCATCGCGACGATCATCCTGCATCGGTGCCCGTCGCTCCCTCGTTGACCCGCGCCACGGCCTTCCACCCCATGCGGCGCTTCTTCGCGTTCATCGTCCGCACGGCGAGCAACGTGACGAGCGTGCCCTCCGGGCACGTGCTGCAGAGGTGCGCCGGCACAAAGACGTCGTCATGGTGCGCCAAGCGCCCCAACACTGCAGAAGCTCGGCGTCGAGTGGCTTTTCCGGAAGGCGAGGAGCCGCGGCGGCTGGCAGACAGGTGTCTCATGGTCCCGCGGTTTCCGTATTGTCCAATTTCGCACATGCGCTCAAACGGGCTTATTTAGGAATGCCGCATCGTAGGCACCGTACAGCCTCGTCTCGAAGATGTCGCTTGCGAGTCGTATTTCGGTTCGCAGCCGGACGTGCTTAACTAAGACAGTTTCCTTATTGTATCCGTTTGCGCGCCCGCTCACATCATGGTATTAAAGAAAACGTGATCACACCGACCCGCGACGCTGCGTTCGCTTCGGCCCTCGAGTGGCTGACCGAACACCTCGGCGTGCCAGCACGAGCCGGCGACCCGAGGACGGACGGCCTCGCCGACGCCACCGTGGGCACGTACCGCTTCGCGCTCTCGTGGGCCTCTTCGGGCGCCGTCGGTCCCGTCGCGCAAGCGGTCGAGCGCCTCGAGCGAACCCGCGCCCGCCACGAGATCCCCGTCGTCGTGGTGCCGTACATGGGCGAGGCGGGCGCGGCGCGGTGCGACGACGCAGAGGTCGCGTGGCTCGACCTCTCGGGCAACGCATCGCTCCGCGGGCCGGGTTTGCGCGTCCACGTACTCGGGAACCCCAACCGCTACGTCCGGCGAGGGCGACCCGTCAATCCGTTCGCCGCGAAGAGTGCGCGGGTCGCCCGGTGGCTGCTCATGCACCCACGCGAGGCATGGCGGCAACGCGCCCTTGCCGAAGCCGTCGGGCTCAGCGACGGGGCGGTGAGCAAGGTCGTGCGCGCGTACGAGGAGCAAGGCCTCATCGTCCGCGACCCAGAGGGTGCGGTCCGAGCCGCCGATCCCCCGCTCCTGCTCGACGCATGGCGCGAACGCTACCGGTTCGACCGCCACCGCGTGCGGGCGGGGACCGTCGCGGCTCGGTCCAGCGTCGAGTTGACGCGACGGATCAGCACCATGTTCGGTAGCGCGGACGTACGCCACGCCTTCACTGGCCTCGCCGCTGCCTGGTGGTGGGACGGCTTCGCGTCGTTCCGCACCGTCGCCGTGTACGTCGACACCTGGCCAGACCGATCGTTGGACGAGCTCGGGTTCGTCGAAGAACCGCGGGGCGCCAACCTTTGGGTGATCACGCCCGATGACGAAGGCGTGTTCCACGGTGGCGCGATGCGCGACGGAGTCAGCCTCGTCCACCCCGTGCAGACGTACCTGGACCTCGGTGCGCACGCGGAGCGCGCCAACGAGGCAGCCGACCACCTGCGCACCCATGTGCTGAACGACTTCTGGCGTCGCGATGCCTGAGGGACCGAAGCGCGCCGACGATTACGACGCGCAGACGCACGAACTGGCTCGAGCCGGCCTCCTTCATCTCGCGACGGTGCTCGGCGACCTCCTCGACGACATGCTCGTGATCGGCGGGTTGGTGCCCGGCCTCATCGCGCCCCCGCCGCCGGACGACGCGACTGTGGAGGCGCACGTGGGCACGCGCGACGTCGACATCGGCCTCTCGCTCGCGCTGCTGGACGACCAGCGATATGCCGAGATCGCGAAGCGCTTGCATAGAGCCGGTTTCAGGCCCGACCTGAACGATGTTGGCAACCCCACGCCTTGGCGGTGGGTATTGCGTGCGGACGGGCAGATGACCGTCGACTTCCTCATGCCACCGACCATCGATGCTGCGCCGGGCAAGACCCAACACCTCGGCAACGGGTTCGGCGCCCTCGCGACGCGAGGCTTGACGGACGCGGCCCGCACACGCGTGCGCGTCCGGATCGACGCGCGCACGCTGAAGGATGAACGAGCCACGCGCGATGTGTGGGTCTGCGGTCCCGCAGGCTTCGTGATTCTCAAGGCCCTTGCCTTCCGGAACCGGGGCGAAGGGAAGGACGCGTACGATCTCTTCTACGTCCTCAAACACCACGTCGATCGCCCCGAGGGGATCGCTGCAGGGCTCGCGAGCGTCCGCGCGAACGATCCGGCGGAGCCCGAGGCGATCGAAGACGCCGTCCAAGTGCTTCGGGATGACTTCAGCGTCGCGAACGGAACGGGCCCGAAACGCGCCGGCGCGTTCCTGTCCGACGGCCGCGAAGCCGACGTCGCGGCGGACGTCGTCGCGCACGTCGCGGTACTCCTTCGCGAGATCGAGCGGCTGGCTCGTTAGGGCGCGACCGTGCCTTCTGGGCACGCGCTGCAGACGTGCGCGGCGGCACGAACAGGATGGCCGCCCACCAAGACCGCCTGCCGCTGGTGCAACTCCGCGTGGGCGCCGCCTTCGACTTCCACGCCGGCAAGGTGCGCCAAGCGGTACCTGCGGCACAACCCACGGTTCGTGTGGCAGCTCGCGCGCCAACTGTGGCGGGAACGCGTGCGTACCTGACGCTTGGCGTCGTCGTTCCTTCACGCGTCGAACCGGCGCGCGCTGCCTCCCACGCCGTTTGGACCCCGAGGCAAGAACCGCGTGCGACCGCCTCATGGTCGTGCCACACGATCCTCGTTCGCGTCCCTGGCCAGAGCCTGGCGAAGCGCGGTACGCTCATCCGGCACATGGAAGCCACCTTCGACCACGCCCCACCTGCTGCTCCCACCGACGCATTGGCCCGCACGCTCCCGAGCCGCGCTCGAACGGTAGCGGTGCTCGTCGCCTCCGACGTGGTCGCCTGGGCGGTGTCGATCGCGCTGGGCGCCGTGGCGTCGCGCCTGGTGGGGCACCCGCTCGCTGCTGCGGACGGGCCCCTGATCGCGCTTGGCCTGCTGCTCATGCCCGCTGTGTACGGCGGCGCGCACCTCTACCCCGCAGCCGGGGTGAGTCGGGTCGACGAGTTCCGGCGCCTCACCTTCGCATCGAGCGTCGTGTGGCTGGCGGTGGCGGCCACGTACGCGTTCCTGATGCGTGCCACGGACTCGGCGCCGCTCGTCTTCATCTGGCTCTTCTCGCTCGTCGCGGTTCCCACGGCCCGCGGGCTGGCGCGCCACCTCACCAAGCGCTGCGCCTGGTACGGCGTGCCGGTGGTGGTGTTGGGCGCGGGCCGCGCCGCGGAGCTGCTCGTGCGGCGCCTGCAACGCTTCCCCGCCAACGGCTACCGCGCGGTGGCTTGCTTCGACGACGACCCGAGGCGCCACGGACACCGGATCCACGGCGTGCCCGTGGTCGGAGCGCTGGTCGACGCCGCCCCGTACGCCGCGCGTGGCGTTCGACACGCGATCCTCGCCATCCCCACGCTCCCGGGCCACGAGACCGCGCGGATCGCACGGACCGTCGCGCGACGTTTCCCCAACGTGATCTTGATGCCGGAGTTCACCGGCCTCGCCAGCGTGGGGGTGGGGCTCCGCAACCTCGGGGGCCTCGTGGGCGTGCACGTCCGCCACGAACTCCTGCGCCGCCGCAACCACGTGGCCAAGCGGGCGCTCGACCTGGCGCTGCTCGTCCCCGTCGGCCTGATCGCAGCGCCGCTGATCGGCCTCGCAGCGGTGGCCATCAGGATCGTGAGCCCGGGCGCGAGCCCGTTCTACGCTCAGGAGCGCGAGGGGCTCGCGGGTCGACCCTTCCGGATGTGGAAGCTCCGCAGCATGCACGCCGACGCCGACGCCCGCCTGGAGGCGCACCTTGCGGCGAACCCCGCCGCGGCCGCCGAGTGGGCGAGCAAGTTCAAGCTCGCCAACGACCCGCGCGTTCTGCCCGGCGTCGGCCACCTGCTCCGCAATGCCAGCCTCGACGAGCTTCCACAGGTGTGGAACATCGCTCGCGGCGAGATGAGCTTCGTCGGCCCGCGCCCCTTCCCGCGTTACCACCTCGAGGCGTTCGACGCGGAGTTCAGCGAACTGCGCGCGACGGTCCGGCCCGGCCTCACGGGGCTTTGGCAAGTGGTCGCCCGCGCCGACGCGGACCTGGCCCTCCAGCAGGAACTCGACACGCTCTACATCGACAATTGGTCGGTGTGGATGGACGTGTACCTGATCGCCCGCACGCCCTGGTCGGTACTTCACGGCGACGGCGCCTACTGACGCGTTCGCACCCAAACCTTCCCTCGCGCACCGCCGCCGGTGGTAGCCTTCGGCCGTGCGACCCCAGTCCGGAGACCCCGTGGAGTACGACAACGAGCCGACGCTGCGCGACCTGATCGAGCTGCTGCGCCGGGGCCTGCTGCTCGCCGCGGGCGCCGCGCTCGTGGCTGCCGGTGCCACCTTCCTCCTGAGCCGCGCCATCACGCCCATCTTCGAAGCGCAAGCCATCGTCTTGAGCGCCTCGCAGGACCCCAGTCAGCGCGACTTCGGCACCACCCTCGTCACCGCACCGCCGCTCGACGTCGCCACCTACCGAAGTGCCGTCGCCAGCCGGCCGGTGCTGCTCGACGCGCTCCGCATGGTCGACGGGGCAACGCCCTCCACGACCGAGGTCGACGCGCTCGAGAGTGCCCTGACCGTCCGCTCCGAAGGCACCAACGTCTCTTCGCTGCTGCGCATGCTCGTCCGCGACGAGAGCGCCGAGCGCGCCCGAGCGCTCGCCGATGCCGTCGCGGCCGCTGCCGTGCGTTGGGACGCGCAGCGCGCCACCCGCGGCCTCGAAGCCATCATCGACAGCCTCGTGGCGCAGATCGCCTCGATCGACGCGGAGCTCGCCGCTGGCGGCGACGCCCCGCGCGAGGGCTTGGAGCGAAACCGCGCCGATCTGGAGCTGCAGCTCTCCTCCGCCCGGGCGCTGCGCAGCGGCGCCGTCGGCCGCCTGGAGCTCCTCGAGTCCGCCGAGTTGCCGCTGGACCCGGTGAGCCCGCGGCCCGTGCGCAACGCCGCCCTGGCCGGACTGTTGGCGGTGTTCCTCACGTATGGGCTGCTGCTGCTGCGCGATGCGCTCGACACCCGTCTGCGTGGGCTCGACGACCTTGCCCGCGTGGCGCAGGTGCCGGTGCTCGCCGAGTTCCCGAAGGTGGAGGGGCGACGCCGGTTGCCGCAGGAGGCCGCCTCGTACCTGCGCACGGCGATCGGCTTCGCCACCGCCGACGCCGACCCCAAGGTGCTGCTGGTCACCAGCACCGGCGCCGGCCACGGCAAGTCGAGCGTGGCGATGGCGCTGGCCGAGAGCTTCGCGCGCCAGTCGTACCGCGTGCTGCTGCTCGACGCCGACCTGCGCAAACCGGTACTGGGGGTCGAGTACGGCCTCGATTCGATCAAGACGCCCACTGCCCGCGACGCCCTCGAGGACCCGAAGGACAGGCGACCCACCACGGTCGCGCTCGGCCGCGAGGTGGCGCTCGACGTCCTCCCCAGTTTCGTCGCCGCCCCCAACCCTTCGGAGTTGCTGGGCAACCACGTGCGGCCGCTGCTCGCCGAGCTGGCGCCGCACTACGACGTCATCGTCATCGACACCGCCCCGGTGCTGCCGGTGGCCGACGCCCTGACGATCGCGCCCCACGCCACCGGGGTCGTTTTCGTGGTCAGCGTGCCCGACGCCGACCGCCGCCAGGTAACCGCGGCCCTCGACCTGCTCCGCCGCGTGGGCGTGCGGGTGCTGGGGACCGTCGCGACCAACCTCCCCAAGGAGCGGCGTGGGCGCGGCGGGAGTGGGTATGGCTACGGCTATGGCTACGGGTACGGGTACGGCGCCCCCGAGGAGCCGGGGGGCGCTAGCGTGGCCCCAGAGCCCTCTCAGCGACCACCACGGGCCGCTCGGCAGCCCGTGCTCCTCGACGAGCTCGACGTGCCGAAGCTTCGCGGGGAGTCGCCGGGTCCGCCGCCGCGGCCGCGCCCGATCGTCATCGAAGAGCCGCGAAGCTGACCCGGCTGCGCCTCTGGACGTCTCGAACGCTCGCGGCGCCATCTTCACCAAGAGCACGTCGCGGCACGCAGGGCAACGATTGCGTACCCTGGCCCCCATGACCGTCCTCGTCACTGGCACCGCCGGCTTCATCGGGTACCACGTCGCCGAACACCTCCTCGAGCGCGGCGACGACGTCGTCGGCTTCGACGTCGTCAACGACTACTACGACGTTCGCCTCAAGGAAGCCCGCCTCGAGCGCCTCGAGCGCCACGCCGGTTACCGCCACGTCCGCGCCGACCTCGCCGACGCGGCGGCGGTGCGCGACGCGACCGCCGGCGTCGACCGGGTCATTCACCTCGCCGCTCAGGCCGGCGTCCGCTACTCGCTCACCAACCCCGGGGCCTACGTGCAGAGCAACCTCGTCGGCTTCGCCAACGTCCTGGAGGCCTGCCGCCACCAAGGCGTGCAGCACCTGACGTACGCGAGCAGCTCGAGCGTCTACGGCGCCAACACCAGCATGCCGTTCTCGGAGCAGCAGAACGTCGATCACCCGCTCAGCCTCTACGCGGCCAGCAAG
>JAGXHO010000250.1 GCA_024636105.1 Trueperaceae bacterium
GTTCGAGCCCATCAGGGCGCGGTTCGCGTCGTCGTGCTCCAGGAACGGAATCAGCGACGTCGGCACCGAGATGATCTGCTTCGGCGAGACGTCCATGAAGTCGACGTCCTCGCGGGCGACGAAGACCGGATCGCCCTGGTCGCGCGCCACGATCCGCTCGTTCACGAACCCGCCGTCCTCGTCGAGCACCGTGTTGGCCTGAGCGATGACGTAGCGGTCCTCGACGTGGGCGGTCATGTACACGACCTCGTCGGTGACCTTCTGATCCACGACGCGGCGGTAGGGAGCCTCGATGAAGCCGAGCCCGTTCACCCGCGAGTAGCTCGCGAGCGACGTGATCAGACCGATGTTCGCGCCCTCGGGCGTCTCGATCGGACAGATCCGGCCGTAGTGCGTGCGGTGCACGTCACGAACGTCGAAGCCGGCACGCTCGCGCGTCAGTCCGCCCGGTCCGAGCGCCGAGATGCGTCGCTTGTGCCGGAGCTCGGAGAGCGGATTGATCTGATCCTTGAACTGCGACAGCTGGCTGCGGCCGTAGAACTCGCGCAGCGCGGCCACGATCGGCCGGTTGTTGATCAGCTTCTGCGGCGTCGCCGCGTCGGGGTTGCCGAGCAGCATACGCTCGCGAACGCCACGCGCCATGCGACCGAGCCCGACCCGGATCTGGTCGGCGACGAGCTCGCCGACGGTCCGGATGCGGCGGTTGCCGAGGTGATCGATGTCGTCCTCGGAGACGTCGTCGGCGCCCGCCTGCAGCTTGACGAGGTACTGCAGCGTGGGGATCAGGCCGTAGTCGATGAAGCGGCCGTCCTCGAAGCCCAGCAGCGTCTTCGGCTCGAACTCCAGGCCGAGCTTCTCGTTCAGCTTGTAGCGGCCGGCCTCGCCGAGGTCGTAGCGGCGCGGATCGGCGAGCAATCCGAACAGGTAGCTCGTCGCCTTGTCGACCTTGGGCGGATCGCCGGGCCGCAGCACCGTGAACAGCCGCAAGAGCGCCTCTTCAGGCGTGATGCCCGACGCCTCTTCGCTCTCGAGGGTCGGATCGATCAGCGACTCGTGGCCCGCGAACATCTCGCGGATCGATTCGTCGCTATGGCCCAGGACGCGCAGAAGCAGGGTGAAGGGGAACTTCCGCTTGTTGACCTTCATCCAGAGCACGCCGGCGTTGTCGAACTCGAGCTCGATCCACGGTCCCCGCTTGGGCATCGGGATGATGCTGGCGGTCAGGCTCTTCGCCCCGCTGCCGCGTAGCGAGCTCGTGAAGTACACGCCGGGCGAGCGGTGGATCTGCGACACGATCACGCGGTCGGCCCCGTTGATCACGAACGAGCCGTCCTCGGTCATCAACGGAAGGTCGCCGAGGAACACCTGGTCTTCCTTGATCAGGCCGGTGTCCTTGTGCACGAGCTGCAGCTTGGCGAACAGGCCCGACTGATAGCTCTGGTCCTTCTCGCGGCACTCTTCGGGCGTGAACTCGGGATCGGTCAGCGTGTACTCGAGGAAGTCGATGACCAGGCCGGTCTGGCGGCCGCGCTCGGTCTCGTCGATCGGGAAGATCTCCCGGAACGCGGCTTGCAGACCATGCACCTCACGCTCGGTCGGGGCCACGTCACGTTGCAAGAAATGCTCGTACGACGTAATCTGGATGTTGGTCAGGTTGGGAAGCTCCGTGACCTCGCGGATGCTACCGAACGATTCGATCTCGCGCATCATCACCCCTTCACTGCATGCGCTGCGTCCGCGCCGACTCTGGCGCGGGCGGTCTTGCCGATGTCGTGACGCTGCGCCGTCACGCCCTCGTCCACCCGGAGCGGGCAGGCGTTCGGCGTGCGGCGGTCGGTATCGTACGTTCGGACGCCCGGTGCGCCCTTGGACGGCTCGGTCCCGAATCCATCGCTCGGGAAGGTCCCGACCATCGTGATCGAAGCGCTGCGCAAGTCCACCTCCACGGGGAGCAGGCGGGCGAACGGTTCAAATAACCAGAATAGCGGAAGATAGTCGCTGGCTACGTCGTGCCGGAACGGCGAACGGTCGAGCCGCTCGCGTCCTGGCAGGCGGGGTCGACCCGGCCGACGAAACGTCGACCGGGCGACTCCGTGTGCATCCGGTGCGCGCAAGGTGCCTTACTTGACCTCGACGGACGCGCCCGCGGCTTCGAGCTTCTGCTTGATCTCGTCGGCCTCGTCCTTGGAGATGTCCTCCCGCACGACGCCGCCGGACTCGACGAGCTCCTTGGCCTCCTTGAGGCCGAGCTGCGTGATCGCGCGCACTTCCTTGATCACCTGCAGCTTCTTGTCCCCGGCGCTCGTGATCGAGATCGTGAACTCGGTCTGTTCTTCGGCGGCGGCCGCCTCGGGGGCAGCGCCCCCGGCCATCATCATGCCGGCCGGCATCGCCGCTGCGGCTTCGACGCCCCAGGTCTCTTTGAGCGCGTCGACCAGATCCACCAGCTCCAGGACCGTGAGGCCGCTGAGCTGATCCACCATCGCTTGTTTGTCGAATGCCATGTCAGTTCCCTTCCTTCATCTTCTCTGCGTAGTTGTTCATCACGGACACCAGGTCCCGCTGCGGTCCCTCGAGAACGCCGACCAGCTGCTCCATCGGGGCTTGAAGCACACCGATGACCTGGCTGAGGAGTTCGTCGCGGGTAGGCAGCTTGGCGATCCGGGCGAGCGCTTCCGGCCCGACCTGACCGCCTTGGAGCAGACCGCCCTTGGCGGCGGGCAGCTCCTTCGGATGGTCTTTCGCGAAGTCCGTCAACGCCTTCGCCGGCGCGACCGGGTCGTCCCCGATCAGCACCAGTGCGCTAGGACCTTGCAACGTCTCGTCGAACCCGTCGATCCCCTGTTCCTTGAGGACCACGTTGATCAACGTGTTCTTCGCGACGAGCAAGCGACCACCGGCGGTGCGCACCGAAGCGCGCAACGTGCCGAGGTCCCCCGCGGAGAGACCCTGATAGTCCACGACGAAAAAGGTCTTGACGTCCGCGAGTGACTCGCGGAGCGCGGCGACCGTCGCTTCGTTCTTTGGATTCGCCATGGAATGCTCCCGTTCGTTTTCGTATCGTTCGCACCGGCGGTGCGAACGTGCCGCGAAACGTAGCGCGGGCTGCGGCTTCTCGCCGCTCCCGGACGCCTCGGCAGGATCTTTAAGCCTGGCCGGCCCCTGCTGTCTCCAACGCCATCAGGTGGTTCGGGCGACGCCCGAGGAGGGCGTGCTAGCCCCCGCTACGCACCGGGATGCAGAATCAGATCGCGACCCGGACGCTAGGTCCCATGGTCGACGTGAGGTGGACGGTTCGTACGTACGTGCCCTTGGCGGCATCCGGCTTCGCCGCGTCGACCGCCTGCCGAAGCGCGGCGAAGTTCTCGGCGAGCTGCTCGGGGGCGAACGACGCCTTGCCGATCGGAGCGTGAACCACGCCGGTCTTGTCCGCGCGGAACTCGATCCGGCCGGCCTTCAGCGCCTCGACGATCGAGGCGATGTCCGGACCGACGGTGCCGGCCTTGGGGTTGGGAAGCATGCCTTTGGGCCCGAGGATGCGGCCGAGCTTGGAGCCGACCGCGGCCATCATGTCGGGCGTCGCGACGACGGCGTCGAACTCGAGCCAGCCGCCGGCGATGCGCTCGATGAGCTCCTCGCCGCCCACCACGTCCGCGCCTGCCTCCTGCGCGGCGGATGCCTTGTCGCCCTGGGTGATCGCGGCCACGCGCACCGTCTTGCCGGTGCCGTGCGGCAGCGCGACGGTGCCGCGGACGGTCTGATCGCTCTTCTTCGGATCGACGCCCAGCCGCACGTGCGCCTCGATGGTCTCGTCGAACTTCGCCGTGGCGAGCTCCCTGACGACCTTCGTGGCCTCACCGACCGGGTAGAGGACCTGACGATCGACCTTGCCGACCGTGTCGCGATAACGCTTGCCGTGCCTAGCCACGATCGGGTGCCCCTTCCACGGTCACGCCCATCGAGCGGGCGCTTCCGGCGATGATCCGCGCGGCGGCGACCTCGTCGCCGGCGTTCAGGTCCTCCATCTTCGTCCGGCCGATCTCCAGGCACTGGTCCCAGCTGATCGAGCCGACCTTCTCGGCGTCCGGCACGCCCGAGCCCTTCTGCACGCCAGCGGCCTGCTTGATCAGGTAGCTCGCGGGCGGCGTGCGCATGACGAAGGTGAAGGAGCGGTCGGCGAAGATGGTGATCTCGACCGGAACGACGGCGCCCGCCTGGCTGGCGGTCGCGGCGTTGTACTCCTTGACGAACTGCATGATGTTGGCACCGTACTGACCCAGCGCCGGACCCACGGGCGGAGCCTGTGTGGCGCCCCCGGCCGGCAGCTGAAGCTTGACGATCCCTGCGACTTTCTTGGCCATGATTCCTCCTTACGCTCCCCCGTGCGCTGGCCAGCGCCGGGGTTCGTGCGCGCGACGCGTCAGCGTCGTCAGCTCTTGACGACCTGCGCGAAGTCGAGTTCGACGGGGGTCTCCCGCCCGAAGATCGAGACGAGCACCTTGAGGGTGCCGCGATCGGGGTTGACTTCCGAGACGACGCCGGTGAAGTCGGCGAACGGGCCCGAGGTGACCTGCACCATGTCGCCGACATGGAAGGTGACCTTGATCTTCGGGGCCTCCTTCGAGCCGGTGATGCCGAGCGTACCGAGCATGCGCAACTCCTCGTCGGGCGAGAGGGGCACCGCGTGCGTGGACGTTCCCACGAAGCCGGTGACGCCCGGCGTGTAGCGGACGACCTCCCACGCTTCGTTCGGCTCGTCGGGATTGTCGCCGAGGTCCATCTGCACGAAGATGTACCCGGGAAACAGCTTGCGCTTGACGACCTCGCGCTTGCCGCCCGGGGCGTGCTCCACCGTCTCCTCGCTGTGAACGACGACCTGGTAGATCATGTCCGAGATTCCGAGCGTGCGCGCCCGTCCCGTAATGTTCTCCTTGACCTTGTCCTCGTATCCCACGTACGTGTGGACGGCGTACCATTCGATGCTCATGCGCCTCGGTCCTCCTGGGGCCGAACGCCCCACGGTGGGGTCGACGAAGAAACGGTCAGGTGAGCAGACCGATCAGGTTGCCGAGCGTCGTGTCGGCGACCAGCAAGAACGCGACCGTGATCAGCACGAACAGGAGCGTCGCCTGCGTGGACTGGATCACCTCGCTGCGGGTGGGCCAGGTGACGCGTCCGAGCTCGGCGCGGGAGTTGCGGAGGTACTGCAGGATCGTTTTCACGCCTCACACCTTCACTTCACGGTGCTTGGTGTGCTTGCGGTCCCAAGGGCAGTACTTGCTCAGCTCCAGCTTGGTGGTGGTGTTGCGCCGATTCTTGTTCGTCGCGTAGTTTCGACGCTTGCACTCGGTGCACTCGAGCAGAAGCTTGATGCGGACGTCACTCGCCATGATGGTCTCCCGTTTCCGTGGTGCCTTCCTCCGTAGCGTTCGAGCGCGCAGGCTGCGCGGCAGTGCGCCGGTCCGCATAGCGGCGGTGCAACCTGAACAGGATAGCAGACGGACGGACCGGACGTGTCACGTCCGGAAACCGTCCGTCCGCAGGCCCCGTCGGCGCGACGCCGCAGGCCTGGGGGCGCGTCTACTCCTGGATTCCCGTCACGACGCCCGCACCCACCGTACGACCACCCTCACGAATCGCGAAACGAAGACCCTCCTCCATCGCAATCGGCTTAATCAACTCCACCGACAACTCCACATTATCCCCCGGCATCACCATCTCCACATCCGACGGCAACGTA
>JAGXHO010000251.1 GCA_024636105.1 Trueperaceae bacterium
CGTCCGGGTCGAGCGGCGTCGGCAGGGCTGCGGCGGCCGCCGGATCGGGGCGCCACGCCGCCCCGTCCGAGCGCCACCCGGACGGCAGGTCGGCGAGGCGGCCGTACACGAGGAGCCGCACGTCGCGGTAGCCCGCGGGGCGCGGCGGCAGATCGAGCTCCTCGCCGCGCCGCGCGGCCTCGTACCCCTTGACCCCGCCGCGCTTGACCGCCGAGTACGCCGGCGGCGCCTGCAGGGTGACGTCCAGGAACGGCGGCAGCGCGGCAGCGACGGCGTCCTCGGTCACGTGCGCGGCGTCGGCACGGGCGTCGACCGGGCCCTCCGCGTCGAGGGTGGGGGTGCCGACGCCGAAGGCGATCCAGGCGAGGTAGCTCTTGTCGGACCCCGTCAGGAACGGCGACAGCTTGGTCGCCTCCTCCGCGAGGACGACGAGCACCCCGGTCGCGAGCGGATCGAGCGTGCCGCCGTGCCCCACGCGCCGGGTGCCGAGCGCACGGCGCGCCCGGGCGACGACGTCGTGCGACGTCAGACCCAACGGCTTGTCGACGACGAACGCGGGCATCAACCAGCCTCGGTCGCGGGAAGGATCGGCATCCGAGCATCGTACCGGTGCGTGGCCGAGGGACACCCGACCCCGAGACCCCGCGCCGCCATCCCGTACGATGGCCGGATGATCAGCGTCCGGGGACTTACGAAACGCTTCGACGACGTCGTCGCGGTCGAAGCCGTGTCGTTCGAGGTGGCCGCAGGCGAGGTGTACGGGCTGCTGGGCCCCAACGGCGCCGGCAAGACCACCACCTTGCGCATGCTCGCGACCCTGCTCCGCCCCGACAGCGGCTCGGCCACCGTCGCCGGCCACGACGTCGCCCGCGAAGCTGAGGCGGTGCGCCGCACGATCGGCGTCGTCAACGGCGGGATGGGGCTCTACGATCGCCTGACCGGCCGCGAGGTGCTCGCGTACTTCGGCCGGCTCTACGGCCTCGAGCGCGCGACGATCGAGGAGCGCACCGAGCGCCTCGACGCGCTGCTCGACCTGCGCGGCGTCCTCGACAAGCGCACCAGCGCCTACTCCACCGGGATGAAGCAGAAGATCGTGATCGCCCGGGCGGTCCTGCACGACCCGCCGGTCCTGTTCTTCGACGAGGCCACCAGCGGCCTCGACGTGATGGCGCGCCGCGCGGTGCTCGACTTCTGCCGCGCCTACCCCGGCGAAGAGCGCGCCGTCGTCTACTCCACCCACGTCATGGGCGAGGTCGAGGAGTTGTGCGACCGCGTCGGCATCCTGTTCCACGGCCGCATGGTCGCCGACGACACCGTCGCGGGCCTGTTGGCGGACGCGGAGGCGCCCGATCTCGAGCGCGCCTTCTTCGAGCTCGCCCGCCGCTCCGGATTGGCCGCGGACGAACTGCAGGGGGCGGCGGCATGAGGCCTCGCTTCGTCGGCCGGATCGCGGCCAAGGAGATCCTCTCGACCCTGCGCGACACGCGCGCGATCATCTCGAACCTGGTCATCCCGCTGGTGCTGCTGCCCGTGATGATGCTCGGTCTGCCGCTGCTGCTCGGAGGGCTCTTCCAACGCGAGACGACCACCGTCACCGAGCTCGGCGTGCAGGGGCTTGCGGAACTGCCCGACGAGCTCGTCGCGCTGGCCGAGGCCCAGAACGCGTTGCTGGTCGACGTCGCGGACGCCTTCGAGGCGGTGCGGGACGACACCTACTCGGCCGGCATGATCGTCGCGCCCGGCTTCGTAGCCGCGCTCGACGAGGGTCGTCCGGCCGAAGTGACGATCGTCGGCAAGACCGGCAACCTGCGCGGCGAGCTCAACGCCGGCAAGCTGCGGGCCGCGGTCGACGGCTACACGCAGTCGCTGGTCGCCGAGCGGTTGCGCGGCGCCGGACTCGATCCGGCGGTGCTGCGGCCGATCTCGGTGGGGTCCGCCGACGCCTCCACCGACGCGGAGCGCAGCTCCGGCCAGCTCGCCTGGCTCATCCCCTTCTTCATCGCCATCTGGACGCTCACCGGCGGGCAGATGACGGCGATCGACGCCACCGCCGGCGAGAAGGAGCGCGGGACGCTCGAGGTGCTGCTCGTAGCCCCGGTGCGCCGCACCGAGGTGGTCTTCGGGAAGTTCCTGGCGGTGATGACCTTCGGGCTCTCGGCGGCGGTGATGGCCATCCTCGGCTTCGTGCTCGGCGGCACCGTGCTCCGGCGCATCTTCCTGCCGATGATCGGCGACGGCGGCGGCGAGATCGCCGCGATGATGGGCGGCAGTCTGACGATCACGCCGGCCACGATCGGCCTCCTGCTCGTGTCCGCGCTCCTGCTCGCCGCCGTGGTGGCGGCGCTGCTGCTCACCGTCACGCTGTTCGCGCGGTCCTTCAAGGAGGCGCAGACGTACGTCGCCCCCATGTCGTTCGTGCTCCTGATCCCCGCGATCGCGCTGCAGTTCCGCGACCTGCTGGGCGCCGGCGACTCGGTCTACTGGATCCCGGTCTACAACGTGATGGTGCTGATGGACGACATCGTGAAGGGCTCGGTCACGCTCGCCGCGGTCGGCGTCACGTGGCTGGTCATGCTCGTGCTGATCGCGATCCTGCTGATCTTCGCGAACGCCTCGTTCCGGCGCGAGGACGTGCTCTTCCGAACTTGAGCGGCCGCGCGCCGCGGACGGCGCGGGCCTGCGGCCCGGCGCCTGCGGCGCGTTGCGGTTGCTTCGCAACCGCCGCACCTCTAGTCCTCCGGATCGGCCCCCGTCGTCGATTGCCGGTACGGCGTGTCGACCGCCGCGCCTTCGCCGGCGCGGCCGTACAGCTCGGCCATCTCGCGGAGCTGCGGCGCCAACCAGTCCGGCACGTCGTGCCACGCGAAGCGCCAACCCCAGTTGCCCGCAGCGGCCCCGGGCACGTTCATGCGCGCCTCAGGCCCCAACCCGAGCAGGTCCTGGAGCGGCGCGATCGCGGTGTCCGCGACGGAGGCCTGCGCCAGCCGCCACAGTTCCCAGGGCGCGTTCGTGTCATCGCGCGCCAGGTAGCGGCGCACCAGGTCGCGCTCCTTCTCGGGCGCCTGGGCGTACCAACCGGCGGTGGTGTCGTTGTCGTGGGTGCCGGTGTAGACCACCGAGTTCGCCGCGTAGTTGTGCGGCAGGTACGGATCGCTGGCGTCGGCGGCGAAGGCGAACTGCAGCACCTTCATGCCGGGCAGGGCGTTGTCGTCGCGCAGCTTCTCGACCCCCGAGGTGATCACGCCCAGGTCCTCGGCGACGATCGGCAGCTCGCCGAGCGCGGTGCGCAGCGCGTCGAACAGCGGCTGCCCCGGCCCCTTCACCCAGCGCCCTTTGACGGCCGTGGGTTCGCTGGCCGGGATCTCCCAGAAGGCCTCGAAACCACGGAAGTGGTCGATGCGGAGCACGTCGACGAGCTCGAGCGTGCGCCGCACGCGCTGGATCCACCAGGCGAAGCCGGTGTCCGCGTGCCGCTTCCAGCGGTAGAGCGGATTCCCCCAGCGCTGGCCGGTGGCGGAGAAGTAGTCCGGCGGCACACCGGCGATCACGGTCGGCTGACCGGTGTCGTCGAGGTGGAAGAGCTGCTGGTCGGACCAGGTGTCGGCCGAGTCGTAGGCGACGAAGATCGGCACGTCGCCCAGCACCGCGATGCCGAGTTCCGCGGCGCGCGCGCGCACCGTGCGCCAGTGTGCGTCGAACCAGTACTGCCACAGCGCGTGCCGCGCGATCGCATCTTCATGTCGCTCGCGCGCCTCTTCGATCGCCGCCGGCTCGCGGTCGCGCAGCGGCGCGGGCCACTCGGACCAGGGCCGACCCTCCTGCGCCTCCTTGAGCGCCATGAACAGCACGAAGTCGTCGAGCCAGGGCGCGGCCTGCGTGCGGAAGGCGTCGAGCGCAGCGCGCTCGTCGGCATCCGCCCGCTCGAACCAGGAGCGGGCAGCGCGACCGAGCGCGTCGAGGCGGAACGAGATGACCGGCCCGAAATCGATCCGGCCGGGATCGAAGTCGCCGCTGGCCAGGTCGTCGTAGTTGAGCCAGCCCTCGTCGCGAAGGCGTTCCAGGCTGATCAGGAAGGGGTTGCCGGCGAAGGAGCTGAAGCTCTGGTACGGGCTGTCGCCGTACCCGGTCGGGCCGAGCGGCAGCACCTGCCAGACGCGTTGGCCCGACTCCGCGAGGACGTCGAGCCAGCGCAGCGCGTGCGCGCCGAGTTCGCCCATGCCGTGCGGACCGGGGAGCGACGTGGGGTGGAGCAGGACGCCGGAACGACGTGGGAAGGGCATGGCGTCAACCTTTCTCGAAGGGCTTCCCGATCGCCTTGGGGGCGACCGAGCGACCGACGAAGCCGGCCAGGACGAAGATGGTCAGGATGAACGGCAGGCTCTGGACCACCGTCGGCGGCAGCAGCTGACCGCCGCCGAGCTGGGTCTCGAGCGCCTGGAACGCACCGAACAGGAGCGTCGCACCCAGCACCCCCAGCGGGTGCCATTTGCCGAAGATCAGCGCCGCGAGCGCGATGAAGCCGCGTCCACCGGACATCTCGGCGATGAACTGGTTGAAGCCGCCGATCGAGAGGTACGCCCCGCCCACCGCCGCGAGCACGCCGGAGAGCATCACGCCCACGTAGCGCATCCGCGTGACCGAGATGCCGACGCTGTCGGCGGCGTGCGGATGCTCGCCGACCGCGCGCAGCCGCAACCCGAACGGGGTGCGGAACACCACGAACCACACGACCGGCACCAGCGCGAACGCGATGAACACGAGCGGGCTGAAGGTGAACACGCCGTCACCCCACCGCGGCAAGCGGTTGGCGATCGTCGCCGATGTCGACGAATTGCCGAAGAGACCGGTGAGGAGCACGGCGGGCAGCCCGATCGCCATCAGGTTGATCGCCACCCCCGAGATGATCTGGTCGGCCTTGTACCGGATCGAGATCACCGCGTGGAGGAGGCCGACCAGGCCGCCCATGACCATCGCCGCGAGCAGCCCGATCCAGGGGGCGTACCAGACGACCGCAGCGGGGTTCTCCCGCAACACCGGGAGCTCGACGTAGTACGTCACCAGCGCGGCCGCGAGCGCGCCGAAGATCATGATCCCCTCGAGGGCGATGTTCACGACGCCGGCGCGCTCGGAGAAGAGCCCGCCCAGCGCTGCGAACAGGAGCGGCGTGGTGGCGCGGAGCGCCGAGGCGAACAGGGTCAGCAGGACGACGCTCTCCATCAGCGCGCACCCCCTTCGCCCGCGTCGGGCGCGTCCGGTGCCCCCGCGGAGCCGATCGTGTCGGTGCCGGGCTCCGCTACGGACGGCGGTAGGAGCCCACCGGAGCCGATCGCCGGGGCGCGGCGCAGCGGGTTGGTCCAGCGGTCGGGCAGGAAGCCCTTGGCGGCGATGAAGAGCACCACCAGCGCCAGCACCATCGACACGACGTCGCGGGTGAGGTCGCTGAAGGTGATGTTGAGGACCGAACCGCCGTTCTTGAGGACGCCGAACAGGAACGCCGCGAAGACGATGCCGACGGGGTGGTTGTTGCCGAGGAGCGCCACCGCGATGCCGTCGAAGCCGTCGCTGGTCGGGATCGACTGGCGCAGCGCGTAGTCCTCGAGCGCACCGCCCAGCACGTAGTGGGTGGCGGTGAGGCCGGCGAGGGCGCCGGAGATCGCCATCGCCAACACCGTGTTCCGCGCCAGGCTGGCGCCGCCGTACTCGGCCGCCTTGGGCGACAGGCCGGTGGCGCGCAGGTCGTAGCCGAAGCGGGTGCGAAACAGGAACACCCAGACGAACACGGCCGCGGCGATCGCGATCAGGAACGCCGGGTTGAGGTTCGTCGCGGGGACCTCGAGCGGGACCGCTCGCCCCCCGAGCGCCGCCAGCAGGCCGTACCCGACGCCGCCGACGATGCCGGCGAAGGCCAGACGGCCGGCGAGTCCGCGGCGGCGGACGGGCGCGAGGAGCCCGGCGGCGAAGACCGCCGCGATCGCCAGTCCGAGGCCCGCGAACAGCGCGACGTCCACCGGGACGGTGTTGGCGCCCGGGGTCTCGCGCAGATCGATGCCGAACAGGGCCGGCAAGCGCGGCAGCCGGGCCGACTCCGAGAGCTCGTAGGACTTGGGCTCGGAACCGGGGACCTTGAACGGCAGTTCCAGCACCACCGGCGCGTCGCCCGGACGCGGCTGCGCCACGACGACCGAGGCCGCCAGGACCGCCACCGCGACCACGGTCAGCGACAGGCGCGGCGCCCGCCCGAGCAGCCGCCGCGTGGGCGGCACCACGAGGGCGAGCACCGAGACGGCGATCGCGACGGAGACGACCTGGATGACGCGGACCGCGGAGGCCGCGAAGGTGGGCGAGGCCGAGAGCATGAAGAGCAGCAGCGAGGCCGCGACGAAGTTCAGCAGGATCGTGTTGATGACCTCGTTCGCTCCGAAGCGCGCCTTGAGGAAGCCGGGGAGCGCGCCCCACAGGCCTCCCCCGAGCGCCGCTGCGATCACGGACGCGGGCAGCACGAAGAACGCGGGTCCGGGAAGGTACACGCCGGCGAACATCGCGAACAGGGCGCCCAGCACCATCTGACCGGGCGCACCGATGTTGAACAGGCCGGCCTGGAACCCGAACGCCACGCCCAGCCCGGTGAAGATCAGCGGCGTGGCGAACTTGAGCGCCTGCGCGAACCCCTCGAACGTCCCCAGCGATCCCGAGAATAGCGTGTAGTACGAAAACCACAGCGTGTCGAGGCGACCGGTCAGGTAGGCCTGCCAGCCCTCGATCGGCACACCGTTTCCGACCGGCGTCGACTGGAGCGCCAAGATCACGATCGCCGCGGCGCCCAACGCCAGCAGGATCGCCGTGAGCGGAACCGCGGCGACGTCGGTGAGACGCCTGACCCAGCGATCGCCGACCGGCACCACCCGGGCGCCGTACAGCAACGCCAGCGAGCCCGTCACGATGGCGAGGAACGCGGCCAGGCCGGGCGAGACCCCGCTGTAGGGGAGCCTGCGGATGCGGACCCCGACCTGCAGAGCCTCCTGGCGGGTCTCCTCCAACGACTGATCGTTCATGCGTCCGACCAGCGCTTCGAGACCCTCCACGTCGACGCGGCCGCCCGGATCGGCCAATTCGCCTTCGAGCACCGAGCGGACCTCCGTCCGCCGGGCCTCGTCGTACGTCGCGGCGTGCGTGCCGAGTCCCACGCCGGTCGTCGTGACGAGCAGCGCCCCGGCGCCCAGCCAGACGATCCGGCGGGAACGACCCGGCAGCGCTGCGGCTCCCGCGGCGGCCGTCACGCCCACTAGCGTGAGCACCAGCACCGCGCGCTGACCGGGAACCCGCACCGGCTCGGTCCGGCCGGTGAAGTCTACGATGCGGTTCGGGAGCAGGGTGACGGCGCCCCGTGCACCGGTCTCGCGATTGAAAGCCGCCCACGGCGCCAGCCAGATGCTGAGCAGCGTGAGGAGGGCGAGCACCGTGACTGCGACACGCTCGATCATTCGCGCCAATATACCGGACGTGTCGGCCGGTACGCCCGCCGCAGCTCGGACCGGACGGCCTCCGCATCGGCGAACCGGTCGGCGGGACGCTTGTCCAACAGGCGCGCCACCAACCCGTCGAACGGCGCCAACGACGGATCGAACGCGGAGGGAGGTCGCGCGGTCGCGCTGCGGTGTCGCTCGACCACGTCGGACAGCGTGCCGGCGAACGGAACCTCGCCGGTCAACACGCGGTAGAGAAGGATGCCGACGGCGTACAGGTCGCTGGCCGGCTCGGCCGGCTCGCCTCGCGCCTGCTCGGGGCTGAGGTACGCGACGGTGCCGGCCGTGGTGCGACGGTCGCCCACGTCGTCGACCCGCATCGCGAGGTCGTAGTCGATCAGGACCGGAGCTGTCTCTTATACACATCTCCGAGCCCAC
>JAGXHO010000252.1 GCA_024636105.1 Trueperaceae bacterium
CCCCGAGGCGCCGCCCGCGCCCGGCGCGCCCCCCGAGGTCGAGGTCCCGCCGTCGCCCGACGTGCCGAACGCGCCGCGGGTCCCCCCGGGCTCCGACGCGCCGGGCGAGGCCCCGCGCACGGATCCGAACCGGAGTTAGCTGGCCGCGCCGCGCAACGGCGCCAGGGCCCTATGCCACGTCGCGAGCTCGCCGAGCATGGCGTCGACCGCCTTCTCCATCAGCTCGTTCGCGACCACCGCGCCGTCCGCGACGCGTTCGCGGATCATCGGGATCGGCACGCCGCCGCCAACCGGTACCACCTGCAGCGCCGCGAGCACCTGCTTGAGCTGGCCCGCGGCGCGCAGCCCCGCCGACACCCCGCCGTAGCTGACGATGCCGGCGGGCTTCCGCCGCCATTCGAGCGCCAGGTAGTCGAGCGCGTTCTTCAGGGGCGCCGCGATCCCGTGGTTGTACTCGGGCGCCACGAACGCGAAGGCGTCGGCGGCGGCCACCTGGGCGCTCCAACGCTTGGTGTGATCGTGTTCGTAGCGCTGCAGGCGGGGGTGGTGGGGCTCGTCGAGGAAGGGCAGCGCCACCTCGGCCAGGTCGGCGACGCGGACGTCGAAGGCGCCGTGGGCGCGGGCGCGCTCGGCGACCCAGGTGCCCACCGGGAGCCCGACGCGGCCGGGGCGGGTGCTGGCGATGACGACGAGCAGGACGGGTTGGGTGGGTTCCATCCGGTCACGGTACGCAGTGCGCGTGGTCTGGGAGGTGGCGGGACCGACGGTGCGGCGCACGAGGTCGCCTGTAGGGCGGGGGGCAATCGTGCACGCCGCTCGCGTAAACTTGCAATCCTAAAGTCAGACTTTAAATTTGCAAGTTTCGCGGAGTGCCCGCACACGAAGCCTCCCCCAGGGTCCGGCTCGTCCCCGCGCGCACCGCCACCCACCGCATCCCAGACGGGCCGCAGGTCCGAGCCACGGTCGATCCTCGCTTGCCGATCACCACGGCTGTTCAGTCGCGGCCGTACCGCCGGTCCTCCTCGGCGAACCCCTCGCGCCAGCCCGCCTCCTTGGCCAGCACCTCGCGCACCTTGGGCAGCAGCTCGCGCGCTTGGTCCGGATCGAGCACGCAGACGCCGTTGTCGTCGCCGACGATCAGGTCGCCCGGGTGCACCGCGACGCCGCCGCAGCTGACGGGCACGCCGGTCGCGCCGTCGACCTCGAGCTTCTTGGCGACGAGCGGCGAGACGTGGCGGGTGAAGGCCGGGTAGCCCATCGCGCGCAACTCGAGCACGTCGGTCACCGCGCCGTCGATCACGAACCCGGCCAGACCGGCCCGGATCGAGTGCAGCGCGCGGAACTCGCCCATGCAGGCGTGCGCGGACTCGCCCGCCTGGTCGACGACGATCACGTCGCCCGGTCGGGCGGCGTCCTTGACACCGAGCATGGCGGTGAGGTCGCCGTACGGGGCGCGGACGGTGAAGGCCGGCCCGACGAGGAAGGTGCCGGGACGCACCGGTTTGATGCCCACGTCCATGAAGCGCAGGCGGTGCCAGTGGCCGAGGATGGAGGGGGAGACGCCGCGGTAGGCGGCGATGAGTTCGGCGTCGACGGGAACGGTCAAGGTGGGTCTCCTCAGGTGCGCCGGATCAGGCGCGCAGCGTGGGATCGAGCACGTCGCGCAGCCCGTCTCCGAGCAGGTTGAAGCCGAGCACCGCGAGCGTGATGGCGATGCCCGGCGCGAAGGCCATGGCGGGGTCGAGGCGCAGGTAGAGCTGCGCTTGCGAGAGCATCGAGCCCCATTCCGCCGTCGGCGGCTGCACCCCCAGGCCAAGGAACGAGAGGCCCGAGGCGACGAGCATGGTGACGCCCAGGCGCAGGGTGGCGTACACGACCGTCGGTGCGATCACCGCGGGCAGCAGGTGCCGGAACATCACCCGGCCGTCGCCGGCGCCCAGGCCGCGCGCGGCCTCGACGAACACCCGCTCCTTCGCGGCGAGGACCGAGCCGCGCACCAAGCGCGTGAACACCGGCACCCCGAACACGGCCGAGGCCAGGATCACCGGCCCCACGCCCGGTCCGGTGAGCGCGATCAGGCCGATCGCGAGCAGCAGGCCCGGGAAGGCGAGCAACACGTCGACCAGGCGCATCGAGACGCCGTCGGCCCAGCCGCCCACGTAGCCCGACCACAGCCCCCACAGGCCGCCCAGGAGCGCTCCGAGGAGCGTCGCGGCCAACGCGATGCCGATCGAGGTGCGCGCTCCGGCGAGGACGCGCGAGAGCGTGTCGCGGCCGAACTGGTCGGTGCCGAACCAGTGCTCGGCGCTCGGGGCCGCGTTGAGGACGAGGTAGTCCTGCCGGTCCGGATCGAACGGAGTGGTGTAGGGGCCGAGGACGGCGAGCAGCACGAAGGCCACCGACAACACCAAACCAACCGCACCGCTGGGGTGGCGCCAGAGGCGCGCGAGCCAGCCGCGGCGGCGCGGGCGTGGTGCGGCGTCAGGCATAGCTGACCCTCGGGTCGACGACGCCGTACAGCAGGTCGGCGATCACGTTCACGGCCACGAACTGCACCGCGAAGACGAGCATCAGTGCCTGGATGACCGGGTAGTCGCGCGCCTCGATCGACTGGATCAGCAGCCAGCCGAGGCCGGGGAAGTTGAAGACGGTCTCGACGATCACCGCGCCCGAGAGCAGGAAGCCGAACTGCAGCGCCCCGATGGTGACCACTGGGATGAGGGCGTTCTTGAGGGCGTGCTTGCGCAGCACCGTGGAGGGTTGGATCCCCTTGGCGCGCGCCGTGCGCACGTAGTCCTCGCTCATCACCTCGAGCATGCTCGAGCGCACGAAGCGGGCGATGGTGCCGATCGCGCCGGCGGCGAGCGTCACCGACGGCAAGATCAGGCCGGCGACGCTCAGGCTTCCGGCGACCGGAAGCACGCGCCAGCCGACCGCGAAGACGTAGATGAGCAGGATGCCCAGGAAGAACGACGGGGTCGAGACCCCCAGGATCGAGCCGATGGTGATCGACAGGTCGGCGAGCGAGCCGCGCCGCACCGCAGCAGCGACGCCCAGCGCCATCCCGATGGCGAGCGCCGCGACGATCGCGATCATGGAGAGCGCGAGCGTCGGCGGGAAGTGGCGCGCGAGCAGTTCGGTGACCGGACGGTCGGAGCGGAAGGAGCGCCCGAGGTCGCCGCGCGCCAAGCCGGCCACGTAGCGGCCGAACTGCTCGGGGAGCGAGCGGTCGAGGCCGAAGCGCTCGCGGGCCGCCTCGACCTCGATCGGGCTCGCGTCGAGCCCCGCGTAGAGGCGCGCCGGATCGCCCGGGAGCGCGCGCACGAACAGGAACATGAGGATGGCCACCCCGAGCAGCGTCGGGATGGCCTCGAGCAGGCGGCGGAACAGGTAGCGAGTCACCGCCTGGGTCGCTCAGGGGAGCGCGATCCGGCGCGGGTCGAGCTGCTTGTTCGGGTAGTACGCGATGCCGGTCACGCCCGCCCGCTGACCGGCGAGGTTGTCCGGCGAGTACAGGAAGACCCACGGCGCCTCGTCCCAGATGATCCGCTGGGCGTCGGCGTAGATGCGCAGGCGCTCTTCGGGGTCGCCGGTCGCGACGCCCGCGGCGAGCAGCGCTTCGATCTCGGGGTTCTCGTAGAAGCTCCAGTTGTTCGAGGCCGGCGGCCAAGAGGCGCGCGCGAAGGGGACGGCGAGCGTGCGGGCGGCGTCGCCCGTGGCGCTCGAGTTGCCGACGAGGCCGGCCAGGAACGTGGTGGTCTCGAGCGGCATGAAGATCTGCTCGACCAGGGAGCCGCGCTCGGTGGGGTTG
Source organism: Trueperaceae bacterium (assembly GCA_024636105.1). The sequence goes on from JAGXHO010000252.1 coordinate 3,812, forward strand.
AGCGTCATCTCCACCCCGACGTCGGCGAACATCTGCTGCAGCACGGTGCCAGCGGTCTCGTACTCGGCGCCGGAGAAGGTCAGCACGTCGAAGGCGAGCGTTTCGCCGCCGGGGCCGTAGCCGGCTGCGGCCAGGAGCTCGCGCGCGCGCTCGGGGTCGTACGGGTAGGGGCCGACCGGTGTGTAGCCGAAGACCGGCGAGGTGAGCGGCGAGTCCATCACCGTCGCGTACCCGCGGAACACCACTTGGGCGAGCTGCTCCTTGTTCACGGCGTAGTTGAGCGCCTGGCGCACGCGCAGGTCGTCGAAGGGCGCGCGCTGGGTGTTCATCGGGAAGATGCGGGCGAAGGTGCTCTCGCTGACCGCGACCTCGAGGGCCGGGTTCGCTTCGATCGCCGGCAGCAGCGCCGGCGGCAGGTCCTCGGCCCAATCGACCTCGCCGGCCTCGAGCATCGCTACGCGGGTGGCGGCGTTGGTCACGACCAGGAAGCGGATCGCCTCGACCGCGGCGGGGTCGCCCCAGTAGCCGTCGAAGCGCTCGACGAGCACGTACTCGCCGTCCTGCCACTCCGCGAAGCGGAAGGGGCCGGTGCCGACCGGGTTGCGCGCGGCGTCCTCGTTCAGGTTGGCCGGCGAGCCGACGTAGGAGTTCGAGAGCGCGAAGTTGAAGATGAACGCGCCGTTCGGCGCGTCCAGCGTGAAGGTGACCTCCATCGGCCCGGTCGCCTCCCAGGCCGCGAGGCCGGCGAGGCCGCTGCGGCCGCGGGCGCCGAGCGGGTTGTCGGCGTTCATGACCCAGTCGAAGTAGGCGACCACGCCGGCCGCGTCGAGGGCGGTGCCGTCGTGGAAGACGACGCCTTCGCGGAGGGTGAACACCAGGCTGGTGGCGTCGTCCGAGACGGTCCACTCGGTCGCGAGCTCGGGCACGACGTTGAAGTCGAGATCGAAGCCGACGAGGCCCTCGAACATCGTCCGCATCACGCTGGCGTCGGCGAGGCCGGTGGCTTGACCGGGCGCGAGCGAGGTGTGGGCCAGGGTCTGGGCGACGCGCGCCGTCTGGGCGACGGCCGTGCCGCCCAGGAGCGCCACGGCGCCGAGCACGAGCGCGGCGAGCAGCGGGAAACGGGTGCGGGTTCGGGTCATTCGGTACCTCCGAGGTGGGGAGCGGCGGGCGAGCGAGCGGCGATGGGGACGAGGTCGGGGTGGGCGGGGTCGGGGGCGACGGCGCCGAAGCCGTAGACGTCGGGGCGCAGGTGCTGGAGGGTGGGGATCTGCCGACGCACCTTGGCGACGCGCTCCGGGTCGATCCGCGCGTAGGTGACGCCGACCTCGTCGGGGGCGCAGGCCACGACCGTACCCCACGGGTCGACGACGAGCGATCGGCCGTAGGCCTGGAACCCGCCCCCCTCACCGCCGCTCCCGATGGTGGCGGCCGCCACGACGTACATGCCGTTCTCGATCGCGCGGGCGCGCAGGAGCACCTCCCAGTGGTCGCGGCCGGTGGGCACCGTGAAGTTCGAGGGGACGAAGGCGGCGATGGCGCCGCGGAGCGCCAGCGCGCGGAACAGCTCGGGGAAGCGCAGGTCGTAGCAGATCGTCATGCCGACGGGCCCGAGGGGGGCGTCGGCCACGACCACCTCGCCGCCCGGACGGTTGCGCACCGACTCCATCGCCTTGACCTGGCCGTCGACCACCACGTCGAACAGGTGGATCTTGCGGTACGCGGCGACCTGCCGCCCCTCGGGGTCGAAGAGGAGGCTCAAGTTCCAGGTCTTGGTGGGGTCGGCGGTGCGCTCGTTGAACGAGCCCGCGTGCAGCCAGATGCCGTGGCGCTTGGCGGCCGCGGCCAGCGCATCGGTGAGGGGGCCCGGGACGGGTTCGGCGGTCGCCAGCTTGACCTCGTTCGGACCGCGGCAATGGAACGTCTCGGGGAGGCAGACCCAGTCGGCGCCGGACGCCGCGGCCTCGTCGACCAGGTCGAACGTACGTTCGAGGTTGAGCGGTTTGTCCGGTCCGGGGTCGGTTTGGACCAAAGCGAGTACGGGAAGCGCCATGGGTGAGCGTACTTCATGACGGCGTGGCCCAGGGTTCGGCGCCGGAGCGCGAGGTAGCCGCGGGACCGTGCGCCTCGCCCTCCTAGACCCGCCAGTAGGCGGCTCCGTCCGGCGTGCGCTGCATGAAGCCGTGGTCGACGAAGGCGCGGCGCAGGCGCGCGGTGTCGTCCGAGAAGCGGCGCAGGCGCTCGTTCATCTGCGCCTCGGTGTAGGTGACGCCGGGCTCGAAGGCGGTCAGCGCGTACCGGACCAACACCAGCGCCTTCTTGGCCTGCGTGGGGAAGGCCTTGATGCGGCCGTCCGCGTCGACGAAGGTGGCGAGCACCTTGCGGTCGAACGCGTCGAGGTCGGCGTCGGCGACGAAGTCGGGCAACGCCGCGTCGCCGGCGAGCCGTTGGGCCAGGTCGTGCAGCGGCGTCCGGTCGAGCGTGTAGACGCTGTACGGACCATCGGCGCGCGCTTCGACGAGGCCGACCGAGGCGAGGCGCTTGAGGTGGTGCGAGACGGTCGAGCTGCCGACACCGGCCACGGCGGCGAGCTGCTCGACGGTGCGCGGTCCGTGGGCGAGGGTGCCGACCAGGCGCAGCCGGGTGGCGTCGCCGAGCGTCTTGAAGAGGCGCACGAGGTCGTTGGGTTGCGGGTGCATGGCGAACTCCTCCTGGGCCATATCGATGGCCATCGACATGATGCGATGGCCATCGACGTCAGTGCGTCGTTCGGACGACTTCGGGCGCATCCTGCCCGCTCGGCGCCGCGTTGCGCCCCGCAGGATCGAGGTCGACCCGGAACGGTACGTTCGGCGCGCTTCGCCAAACTTGCAAATTTAAAGCGCGACTTTAAATCTGCAAGTTTGGCGAAGCGCTGCGAACGACGGTCCCCCGGTGCAGCGTGGGCGGTCGGCCGCTCAGCGGTTCGCGAAGCGCGCGGCCGCCCAGTCGACGATGGTGGCGAGCACCACCTCATCGATCGTGGTCTCGATCGCGCCGTACTCCTCGAGGAGGCCGGTCGTCGCCGGCTGCATGAGGTGGTTGAGGCCTTCGAACACGAGCACGGTGGCGTCGGGGTTGCCCGCGAGCGCTTCGCGCATCGGCCCTTCGCTCTGCTCGGCGTCGACCTGGAAGTCCAGGCCGCCGAAGAGCGCCAGCGCCGGCACGTCGAGCTGCTCGAGGTAGGGGCGCGGGTCGAAGGCGAGGAAGGCGCGGAACGAGGAGCCGGTGACGCCCGCCTGTTGGAGCGCGATGAACTGCTCGAACTCCTCCTGGGGTGGACGTTGGTCGGCGGGGATCTCCGCCTCGACGCGCTCGCGCACCAGGGCGCGGGCGCCCTCGAGGTCCTCGCTCTGCAGAAGCGTCCACAGCGCGCGCAAGAAGTCGAGCTGGCTGGCGACCGCGGCGTCGACCGCGTCCTGCGACGCCCCTTGGTCCACGAGCGTGCGGCCGATGAGGAGCTCGTTCTGGAGTTCGAGCACCGTGAAGCCGTCGACCGCCGGGCCGGCCATGAGGATCGCGAAGGCGACGTCGTCGCGCTCGGCCGCCACGTAGGGCGCGAGGAAGCCGCCCTGGCTGTGGCCCAAGAGGCCCATCGCGTCGGCGTCGACGCGCGGGTGGCCGGCGAGCAGGTCGAGTCCGGCGCCCACGTCGCCAGCGAGGTCGGCGAAGCTCGCGTCGGTATCGCTGCCGGTACTACCGCCCACGCCGCGGTCGTCGACGCGCAGCACCGCGAAACCGGCACGCGTCAGCCGGTCGGCGAGCAGCAGGAAGGGTTTGTGGCCGATGATCTCCTCGTTGCGGTCCTGCGGCCCGCTGCCGGTGATCAGCAGCACCGCCGGCACCCGGTCCTCGCCCTCGGGCAACGTGAGCGTGCCCGCCAGGGTGACGCCGCCGCTCGCGAAGCTCACCTCTTCTTCGAGGTACGGGAACGGCGGCATCGGTTCCTGGGGGCGCAGGTTGGCGGCCTCGGTCCGCGTGAGGGCGAAGGGGAAGACCTGCCCGCCCTGGGTGAAGGTGCCCTCGACGGCGTCGCCGGCGATCGTGCCTTCGAACAGGGGGTCGCCCGGGACGCCCGGCATGCCGAAGCGCAGCACGTCGCCCTCGAGCGCGACGGGGGCGAGGGCGAACTCGATGAGCCCCTGGGCGGGGATGTCGAGCGTGCCGGCGAGCGCGGCGCCATCGAGGGTGAAGGTGGCGCGGATGTCGAGCCCGCCGCCGGGGAGCTCGATGGCGCCCTGCCAGGTGCCGACCGGGTCGGTCTGGGCGAAGGCGGCGCCGACGAGTAGCGCGGCGAGCAGAGTCAGGGTTCGGATCGATCGGGTCATGCGGTGTCGTCCTCCTCGGGGGTCTCGGACGCGGGGGCGTCCGACGGCGGTTCGGGCGCCTTGGGCGGGCGGCCGCGTTGGGGCAAGGGGCCCGCCCCTTTGGGCAACCGTCCGGCCTGAGCGAGCGCGCGCCGCAGCAGGTACTCGACGTGCGCGTTGGTGCTGCGCAGTTCGTCCGCCGCCCAGCGGGCCACCGCGTCGTGCACCGCGGGGTCGAGCCGCAGCAGGACGGGTTTTCGCTCCTTGGGGCTCATGGTCGGCGGGGCATGCGGGGCGGCTCCGATGGCGCGGGCGGTGCGCTGCGAGCGGGCGTCAGGTGTAGAGCGTGCCGGTGTTCACGACGGGTTGGGTGGCCTGGTGGCCGCACAGCACCACGAG
>JAGXHO010000253.1 GCA_024636105.1 Trueperaceae bacterium
GGCGCGTCGTGCCCGTGCGCGGCGATCCGCTCCAGGGCGACCGCGTAGGCAGCCAGTTGGCCGCGCAGCCGCGGAAGCGCTTCGGGACCGCCGTACCACGCGACGTGGTCGCGCGCGTGCCGCCACGCGCAGCCGACGACGTCGGCCACCGACGGTGGCGCGCCGCCGCGCACCGTCCGGAAGGCCCACGGCCGGCCGAGCGCGCCGCGGGCGATCATCGCCCCCACGCCCGCTTCCCGCGCGCGGGCCGTCCCCGACGCGTCGACCACGTCGCCGGAGCCGAGCACCGGCACCGGCAGCGCGGCCGCGATGGCCGCGATCGCGTCCCAATCGGCCTCGCCGGCGTACTTCTGGACGGCGGTCCGGCCGTGGACGGCGACGATGGCGGCGCCTGCGTCGACGACCGCCAGCGCGACCTCCAGCGCTTCGACCCGGTCTACGCCCAGGCGCGTCTTGGCCGTGACCGGCACGGGCACGGCGGCCGCGATCGCGGCGACGAGGGCGGCCGCACGCTCCGGGTCGCGGATCAACTCCGCGCCGCACCCGCGGTTGAGCACCTTGCGCACCGGGCACCCCATGTTCAGGTCGATCGCGTCCGGGGCGAACGCCTCGAAGAGCCGAGCGGCGGCGTCGGCCGCTTCGTCGGGGTCCGCAGCGAACAGCTGCACGACGACGTCGCGCTCCCCGTGGTGGGGGGCCGAGATCGCCAGGCCGGCGGCGTCGCCGAGCGCGAGCGCGCGGGCCGACACCATCTCGGTGACCGCCCACGCGGCGCCGTAGGCGCGCGCGAGGCGGCGGAACGGGGCGTCGGTGTACCCCGCCATCGGCGCCAACACGGCGCGGCCCTCGTCGAGCGCGGCCAGGAAGCGCGTCGGCGCCGGAGTCCGGGTCGGGACGGTGCGGGGGTCGGGCTGCATCGGAACGAGCCTACCAGCCCGGTCCAACGCGATCTCGGATCGCACGGACCGTCGCCCGCGCCGGTCGTTCGCGTGGCACGGCGCTCATGAACGACCGTGCTAGCCTCGAACCGATGCCCGACGTCGACGCCCTCGACGCGGCCGAGCGCGCGTCGCTCGGCCCGGACGCGAACGTGTTGCACCTCCGACCGGCCGGCGCCGACGACGCCGGCCTGGTCCACGCCCTATACCTCGCCACGCCCACCTACTTCGAAGCCATCGGCAAGCCCGTGCCCACGTCGAGCGAGGTGCGCACCGACCTGATGCTGGCCGAGCGCGACGAACGCCGCTACGTGGTTCTCGCCGTCCTCGACGACCGCGCCGAGGCTTCGAAGCTGCCCGCCGGCGTGCCGCACGACGACGGATCCGGCGGTCCCGTGGTCGCCTACGTCGACTACAAGCTCGACTACCCCGACGTCGGCGACGCTACGGTGAACCTCCTGCTGGTGCATGGCGCCCTGCAATCGCGCGGGTACGGCGCCGCGGTGGTCGCTGCGCTCGAGGAGCTCCTGCGTGGACGCGCGCGCCGCGTCCTCGCCTCGATCTACGGGAGCAACCCGCGCGCCAAGCGCTTCTGGGAGCGGCTCGGGTACCGCTTCGCCATCGACGCGCGTCCGGTACTAGAGTGGTACGGCAAGCGCCTGGACGCGTAGGGCGCCGGAGGTCCGGATGAGCCGTAGCGTGCACGTGGTCAGTGTTTCCCTCGGCTCGTCGTCGCGCGACGTCGACCAGACCGTCGACTTGCTGGGCGCCCAGGTCCGCATCGAGCGCCGCGGCGTGAACGGCGACGTCGAGGCCGCGCGGCGGCTCGTCGCCGAGCTCGACGGCACCGTCGATGCGTTCGGTCTGGGGGGCATCGACCTGTTCATCCAGTGGAGCGGTCGCCGGTACCACTTCCGGGAGGCGCGCCACATCGCCTCGGCGGCCGTGAAGACCCCGATCGTCTGCGGTGCAGGGCTCAAGGACAGCCTCGAGCGGCGCGCGATCGCGGTGCTCGAGCCGGTCGTCGGATGGCGCGATCGGCGCACGCTGATGACGCTCGGGGTCGATCGCTTCGGGATGTCCGAGGCGCTGGTGCAGCACGGCGCCGACGTCCGCTTCGGCGACCTGTTGTTCGGCCTCGGCCTGCCGATCCCGCTGCGCACGGTTCGCCAACTGGGCATCGCGGCCGCCGTGCTCGGGCCCATCGTCACGCAGGTCCCGTTCAAGTGGCTCTACCCGACCGGAAGCAAGCAGGACACCGACGCGACGAACGAGCGGTACGTGGACCACTACCGCTGGGCCGAGGTCGTCGCCGGCGATTGGCACGCGATCCGCCGGTACGCGCCGGCGCGCATCGACGGCCTCACGGTCGTGACGAACACCACGACGAAGCGCGACGTCGCGTTCCTCGCGGCGTCCGGCGCCGCCCGGCTGTTCACCACCACCCCGCGCTACGACGGCCGCACGCTCGCGACCAACCTGCTCGAGGCCGCCTTCGTCGCCCTGCGCGGCCCGGACCTGGGTCGCGCTGGTTACGACGCGATCCTCGACGAGATGGCGTACGCCCCGACCGAGGTCGCTCTCGCCTGATCGCGTGCCGCCGAGCGCTCGGCGGCACGCGATCAGGCGAGCGTTGCCGAACCGCCGCTCGGGGCGCAGGTGCTAGACTCGTCCATCGCCCCGCGGGGCGCCGCGCACGCGCGCCGGCCGGTTCAGGCGGGCGGCCAGAGCCGGCGTGCCAACGACGGCACCTCGATCGAACCCCCCGGAGGATCCTCGAACATGATCAGCGTCACGGACCTGCGCAACGGCACCAAGGTCGAACTCGAAGGCGGCCTGTGGGAGTGCCTCGATTACCAGCACCAGAAGATCGGGCGCGGCGGCGCCAAGGTGGTCGCCAAGTTCCGCAGCCTGCTCACCGGCTCGATCGTCGAGAAGACCTTCAACTCCGGCGAGAAGCTGCAGGACATCTTCATCGACTACCGCACGATGCAGTTCCTGTACGCCGACGGCGACACCTTCACGTTCATGGACACCGAGACCTACGAGCAACCGACGCTCGACCGGTCGCAGATCGGCGAGGCGGCGCGCTTCCTCAAGGAGAACACCGAGGTCACGGTCGACTACTACCAGGGGCGCGCGCTCAAGGTGACCCTGCCGAACGTCATCGCCCTCGCGATCGTCAACACGGATCCGGGCCTCAAGGGCGATTCGGTCTCGGGCGGGACCAAGCCGGCCAAGCTGGAGACGGGCGCCACCGTGCAGGTGCCGCTCTTCATCGACGAAGGTACGGTCGTGCGCGTCGATACCCGCACGGGCGAGTACCTGGGACGCGCCTGAGATGCAGCTCAAGGACCTGAAGCGCCTGATGGACGCGATGGCCGCGGCCGACGTGGCCGAGCTCGAGTACGAGTGGGACGGGACCGAGGAGACCCCGGGTGGCCGCGTGGCGCTCCGGCGCGGCGCCGCTCCGGTCGCCCCGGTCGCCCCGGTCGCACCGGTGGCGCCGATCGCTGCGAGCCCGGGCGCGCCGGCCCCGATCGCCGCTTCCGTGCCCGCGCCGACGCCAGCCCCCGAGCCGATCGCGCCAGCGCCGAAGGGCGTCGAGGTGGTCGCGCCGATCGTCGGGACCTTCTACGCGTCGCCGTCCCCCGACGCCGGCCCGTTCGTCAAGGTGGGCGACCGCGTCAAGGTGGGTCAGGTCCTGTGCATCATCGAGGCGATGAAGCTGATGAACGAGATCGAGTCCGAGGTCGCCGGCACGGTCGTCGAGATCGGTGTCCGCAACGAGGACCCGGTCGAGTACGGGCAGGTCCTCTTCCGCATCGACCCGGCCTGAGAGCGGGCCCGCCGTGTTCAAGAAGATCCTGATCGCCAACCGCGGAGAGATCGCCCTGCGGATCCTCCGGGCCGCGCGCGAGCTCGGCGTCACGTCGGTGGTCGCGTACTCGCAGGCCGACGAGACCTCGCTGCCCGTGCTGCTCGCGGACGAAGCGATCTGCATCGGTCCGGCCTCCGCCCGCGGCTCGTACCTCAACGTCCGCAACCTGCTGTCGGCGGCGTTGGTGACGGGGGCCGAAGCGATCCACCCGGGGTACGGCTTCTTGAGCGAGAACGCCGAGTTCGCCGAGATGTGCGAAGAGCACGGGCTCGTGTTCATCGGGCCGCGTCCACAGAACATCGCGCGCATCGGCGACAAGGCGAGCGCGCGCGCGGTGGCGTTCGAAGCCGGCGTACCGGTCACGCCCGGGTCCGAGCCGCTCCCCGACGTGGCGGCGGCCACGGCGTTCGCCGCCACGATCGGCTACCCCGTGATCCTCAAGGCCTCCGCGGGTGGCGGCGGGCGCGGCATGCGCGTCGTGCAGAGCGCGAACGACCTCGGGCGCCACTTCGTCCAAGCACAGGAGGAGGCGCGAGCGGCGTTCGGCGACCCGAGCATGTACATGGAGAAGTACCTCGAAGAGCCGCGCCACGTCGAGATCCAGGTGTTCGGCGACGGGAACGGCGACGTCGTCCACTTCTTCGACCGAGATTGCTCGATCCAGCGGCGGTACCAGAAGGTTCTGGAAGAGGCGCCGTCGATCCTCGAGCCCGATCTTCGCGAGCGCATCGCGGAGGCCGCGGTGCGGTTGGCGAAGCACATCCAGTACCGCGGCGCCGGCACCTGCGAGTTCCTGGTCGATCGCGAAGGGAACTACTTCTTCTCGGAGATGAACACCCGGATCCAGGTGGAGCACCCCGTCACCGAGATGGTCACCCGCTTCGACCTCGTGCAGGAGCAGTTCCGGGTGGCGGCGGGCGAGGGGCTGTCGGTTCGGCAGGAGGACGTCCGCGTCGAGGGGCACGCCATCGAGGTGCGCGTCAACGCCGAGGACCCCGATCACGACTTCCGTCCTTCGGCGGGCATCGTCACCGACGTGCACTGGCCCGGTGGTCCCGGCATCCGGGTCGACTCGCACGTGTACGCCGGGTACCGCATCCCGCCCCACTACGACTCGTTGATCGCCAAGATCATCGCCTGGGGTCCGACGCGCGAGGCCGCGATCGCGCGGATGGAGCGGGCCCTGCGTGAGACCGTGGTGGAGGGGGTCAAGACGACCATCCCGTTCCACCTGCGGGTGCTCGACAACGCGTTCTACCGCCGTGGTGCGGTCTTCACCAACTTCATCGCCAGGAGGATGTCGACGTGACGAAGCCCGTGACCCACCCGGAACTCGAGCTCTCGCCCGACGCCCTCTACGGTATCGCTCAACTCGCGCTCGATCAGGTCGAGGGGGTGCGCACCATCACCCCACCGACGCGCGTAGGGGAGTTCCTCACAGGTCGCCGCGCAAAGGGCATCGTCATCGAGCGCGAGGACGAGAACGTCTCGATCGCGCTCAACGTCTCGGTCACGTACGGCGTGCGCGTGCCGGAGGTGGCCCGTGCCGCCCAGCGCGCGGTGCGGGAAGCGGTCGCGTCGATGACCGGCCTCACCGTACGGACGGTCGACGTGCACGTCGAAGGGATCGACCTGCCGGACGAGCCGGTGCAACGTGGCTAGGCGGCGAGCGCGCGAGGTCGCGTTCCAGGCTCTGTTCCAAGCGGATCGGGGTGCGACCCCGGTCCTCGACGCGTGGCTCGAGCTGCGTGCGGAGCTCGCCGAGGAACCCGAGGACGAACCGTACGCCGACGTCCTGGGGCGCGAGGACGTCGAGTTCGCGGAGCGGCTGGTGCGGGCGTTCGACGCGCGCAAGGCGGAGATCGATCTCGACCTCACGGAGCTGATCCAGGGTTGGTCGTTCGGGCAGATGGCGCAGACGGACCTCAACGTGCTGCGGCTGGCGCTCGCGGAGATGGCGCTCGCCGAGACGCCTTCGGTGGTGGCCGTCGAGATGGCGGTGCGGCTCGCGAAGCGGTTCGGCGGGGAGGACTCGGGCCGGTTCGTGAACGGGGTGCTCGCGAAGGTGCTCCGGCGCTCGGCCCCGGTCGCCGAGGACGTGGCGTGAGCGGCCAGCAGCGCGCGACGCCCCTCGACGGCCGCGCCGTCTCCGATGCCGTCGCGGGGCGCCTCACCGCGCGGGTTTCCGAGCTCCCGTTCGTGCCGCGGCTCGTGTTCGTGCGCGTCGGTGAGGATCCGGCGAGCGTGTTCTACGTCCGGTCGAAGCAGCGGTACGCGAAGCGCGTCGGCGTGAACGCCGAGACGCTCGTCCTACCCGAGGCCGTGGAGCAAGCCGAGTTGATGGCCACGATCGCGCGCCTGAACGACGATCCGGAGACCGATGGGATCCTGGTGCAGCTTCCGCTGCCTTCGCACCTCGACGCCGCCCCGGTCCTCGAGGCGATCGACCCGTCCAAGGACGTCGACGGCTTCCATCCGGTCAACGTAGGGCGCCTGTGGTCGGGCGCGCCGGCGCTCGTGCCCTGCACGCCGCTCGGGCTGCTCGCGATCCTCGACCACTACGAGCTGGACGTCGAGGGCCGACACGTGGTCGTGATCGGCCGCAGCCACATGGTCGGCAAGCCGGCTGCCGCGCTCTTCTTGGGGCGCCACGCGACGGTCACCGTGGCCCATTCGCGCACCCGCGACCTCGGCGCCGTCGTTCGGACGGGCGACGTCGTCGTGGCGGCGGTCGGCCGGGCCGGCCTCGTGACCGCCGACTTGGTGCGTCCTGGCGCGGTGGTGCTCGACGTGGGCATGACGCGGGTCGACGACCGCATCGTCGGCGACGTCGCCGAGGACGTCTGGGGCGTGGCTGGGCACATGACGCCCATGCCGGGCGGCACCGGGCTGGTGACGGTCGCCATGGTGCTTCAGAACACGCTGACGGCCGCGGAGCGACGCCGGGCATGACGCTGTTCGACAACGTGCCGCTGATCGCGGCCATCGCTGCGAGCCTGGGCGCGCAGATGGTCAAGGTGCTGCTCGTGTTGGCGACCGAGCGGCGTTGGGCGCCCGAGCGGCTCCTGGAGACCGGCGGGATGCCATCGTCGCACTCGGCGTCGGTCGCCGCGCTGGCGACCTCGGTCGGCATCCTGTACGGCTGGGCGCACCCCTACTTCGCGATCGCCGCGGTCTTCGCTTCGATCGTCATGTACGACGCCACGGGCATCCGACGAGCGGCGGGCATGCAGGCCGAGCTCATCAACGACCTCGTGGAGGAGCTCGGTCACCTGTTCGACGAGGGGTTCCAGCCGCAGGCGCTCAAGACCCTGCTCGGGCACACGTACCCGCAAGTGGTCGTCGGTGCCCTCGTCGGCATCGTGACCGGCGTCATCGTCGCCACCTGAGTCCGCGGCCGCCCGCTCAGCGCGCCCGCGCCGCGACCGCCACGACCACCCGGCCCGCGCCCGCCGCTGCGAGCGCCGTACGGCACGCCC
>JAGXHO010000254.1 GCA_024636105.1 Trueperaceae bacterium
GCGCGCAGGCGGACGGCGTCGCCGCCGACCGCACCCAGGCGGCGCGCGGGAAGCCCGGCGGCGACGCAGGCACGTTCGAGCGCGTCGGCACGATCGGCCGGCAGAGCTACCAGCGCGAGGTCGGCCGCCTCCCCGAACAGGGCGGCGTCGGCGCGGTCCGCCAGGTCGCTCGGCAGCACGGCGGCGACGCCGCGGTCCCCCAGGATGGCCATCTCGGCCAACGCTACGGCCAAGCCGCCGTCGCCGACGTCGTGCGCGGTGGCGACCACGCCGCCCTGGACCAGGCCCACCAGCGTGGTGACCAGGCGGTCGACGGCCTCGAGGTCGAGGTCGGGCGGTGCGCCGGCCTCGAGGCCGTGCACGGCCGCCAGGTAGGTGGTCGCGCCGAGCGTCGGCCGCCCGGCACCGAGCAGCCACACCTCGTCGCCATCGCGCGCGAAGGCCATGGTCGCCCGATGGCGCACGTCGGGGAGCACCCCCACCATCCCGACGGTCGGCGTCGGGAGCACGGCCCGCACCCGTCCGTCGGGCGCGCGGTACTGGTTGTAGAGGCTCACGTTGCCGCCGGTGACCGGGGTGCGCAGCGCCAGGCACGCCTCGCGCAACCCTTCGACGGCCTCGCGCATCTGGAAGTAGACCTCCGGCACCGTCGGGTTGCCGAAGTTGAGGTTGTCGGTCACCCCGAGCGGGGTGGCGCCGACCGCGGCGAGGTTGCGGGCGGCCTCGGCGACCGCGAGGGCCGCGCCGCGGCGCGGGTCGAGGTAGACGTAGCGCGCGTTGCAGTCGACCGTCGCGGCCACCCCGCGCCCGCTCCCCTTGATGCGCAGCACGGCCGCGTCGCCCGCACCGGGCACGACGACGGTGTTCGTCATGACCTGATGATCGAATTGGCGGTAGACGGCGCGCTTCGAGGCGATGTCCGGGCAGGCGAGCAAGGTCGCGAGCGTGGCGCTCAGGTCGGAGGGCACGGGCACGTCGTCGAGCGCGCGCTCGCGGGCAGCGGCCACTGCGGGGTCCTCGCGCCCCTCCCGCACGTAGGTGGGCGCCTGGTTGAGCGGTGCGACGGGCATGTCGCCGACCAGGTCGTCGCCGTCGAAGACCCGGAAGCGACCGTGGTCGCGGACGACGCCGACCGGCACCGCGTCGAGCTCCCACTTCTCCAACAGCCCGATCAACTCGCGTTCGCGGCCTGGGGCCGCGGTGAGCACCATGCGCTCCTGCGACTCGGAGAGCATGACCTCGAGCGGCGTCATGCCGGTCTCGCGGCGCGGCACCCGGGCCACGTCGAAGTCGACCCCGAGACCGGCCCGGTGCGCCATCTCGCCGACCGACGAGGTGATGCCGGCGGCCCCCATGTCCTGAACGCCGTCGACGAGCCCGGCGGCGATCGCTTCGAGGCAGGCCTCGAGCAGCAGCTTCTCGAGGAACGGGTCGCCGACCTGCACGGCCGGGCGGTCGGCGTCGGAATCGGCGCTGAGGTCGGCCGATGCGAAGACCGCGCCGCCCAGACCGTCGCGCCCCGTCTTCGAACCGACGTACAGCAGCACCCGGCCGACGGCCCCGACGGTGCCGGACTGCAGGTCCTCGTGGCGGAGGAGCCCGAGCGCCATCACGTTCACGAGCGGGTTCTCCCCGTAGCTCGGGTGGAAGGCGATCTCGCCACCGACGGTCGGGACGCCGATCGCGTTGCCGTACGAGGCGATCCCCTCGACCACGCCGTGGAGCAGGTAGCGCGTGCGTTCGTCGGCCAGGTCGCCGAAGCGCAGCGCGTCGAGGATCGCGATCGGCCGCGCGCCCATCGCGAAGATGTCGCGCAGGATGCCGCCGACGCCGGTCGCCGCACCCTGCACCGGCTCGACCGCGCTCGGGTGGTTGTGCGACTCCATCTTGAAGGCGAGCCCCCACCCCTCGCCGACGTCGACGACGCCGGCGTTCTCGCCCGGGCCCTGGAGCACCTGCGGGCCCTCCGTGGGGAGCCGGCGCAGCAGCGGCCGGGAGTTCTTGTAGCCGCAGTGCTCGCTCCACAGGGCGCCGAACATCGCCGCCTCGAGGGCGTTGGGGGCGCGGCCCAAGTGGTCCACGACCTGCGCGAACTCCACGGCGTCGAGGCCGAAGGTGGCGGCGCGCTCGGCGGCGACCGGAGCGCCGACCGGGACGGCGCTCAGCGGCGCCTCGGTCCACACGTGCCCGATGCGCGGCGTCACGCGGCCGCTCCGGCGGCGCGGGCGAACGCGCGCAGCAGAGGCACGCCGTCGAGCCCCCCGAGCAGTTCGTCGGCCGCGCGCTCCGGGTGCGGCATCATGCCGAGCACGTTGCCGGCCTCGTTCAGCACGCCCGCCACGTCGCGGTCGGCGCCATTGGGGTTGGCGTCGGGCAGGTACCGGAACGCCACCCGGCGATCGCGGTCCAGGAGGTCGAGCATCGCGGCGTCGGCCACGTAGCGTCCGTCGTGGTGGGCGATCGGCAGCTGAAGCACGTCGCCGCGCCGCAGCCCTGCGAGCAGCGGAAGGTCGTCGCGCTCGACCCGAACCGCCACCGTGGAGCAGACGAAGGTGAGCCCGGCGTTGCGTGCCAGTGCGCCGGGCAACAGGCCCGCCTCGGTGAGCACCTGGAAGCCGTTGCACACGCCGAGCACCGGCCCGCCGCGCGCCGCGAAGCCGCGCACGGCCGCCATCACGGGGCTCTGCGCGGCGAGCGCGCCCGAGCGCAGGTAGTCGCCGTAGCTGAAGCCGCCAGGCACGAGGACGCCGCCGACCCCGCCGAGGTCGGTTTCGGTGTGCCAGACGAAGCGGACCGACGCACCGCTGGCCACCTCGAGGGCGAAGCGGGCGTCGTCGTCGCAGTTGGAGCCGGGGAAGCGGAGCACCGCGAGGTCGTTCACGTGCTGGCTGTGATCATGGGAACGGGGTCGTGCCTCTCCCCCGGGCTGCACCCGGGACGCGCGCGGGATCGGGGGCCCCTCGGGGCCCGAACCGGGTCAGCCTAGCACCCGTGCCAGGCGCGCTCGTCCCCGGGCGGACGGTCCTGCTATACTACGCGACCGGGCGGCCGAACGGCCTACGCCCGACCGGCCGGGATGGCGGAACGGTAGACGCAGTCGACTCAAAATCGACCGGGGCGACCCGTGCGGGTTCGAATCCCGCTCTCGGCACCAGTTCGTTCGATCGCCACGCGCCGCGCAGGTCGCGACCGCCCCGTGCGGCGCACCGAGCGCACGCCGCGTGCGCCCTTCAAGGAGACCTCATGTTCTGGCTCGTCCTCATCCCCTTCCTGCTCATGTCGGCCCTCCTGACCACCGTCGTCCTCTTGCAAGAGCCCAAGCAGTCGGGCCTCGGCGACGGCCTCTCGGGCGGCGGTGGCGGCGGTGGCGTCGACTTCGGCACGCGCGGCGGCACCGCCGGCGGGTTGCAGCGCGTGACCATTTACCTCGGCATCGCGTGGGCGTCGTTCGCGCTGCTGCTTCAGCTCGTTCCGCGCTGAACACCGATCGTCGCGGTACGTGAAGTCGGCGTGAAGCGGCCGAGGCCGCCGCACGCGCGTCCCAAGCTCATCCAGCACGCACCACGGATACCGCACCAGTTCCTCGGAGCGGTATCGTCGTTTCGGGGCATCGCGTAGCCATGTCGTGACCGACGCACGTCCGCGCGCCCGTCCGCCGCCACGGCCGGCTCGACGTCGGCCCCCGTCGTGAGCGGCGAATCGTCCGTTGCTTCCCTGTCGCGGTTCCGATATAAACTGTCGGGAACCGTCGCATTCTGCGAGCGGTAGGCACCGCGCAATCGGGTCGCGACCAGGGTCGCTTCAGCGTGGTCTCGCAAAGGAGGAACTACATGGGCATTTGGTCCCGCACCAACTTCGCGCGTCGCGCGCGACTCTCAGCCGTGGTGGCGGTGGCGTCGGCCGCTCT
Source organism: Trueperaceae bacterium (assembly GCA_024636105.1). Next base: position 3,908 of record JAGXHO010000254.1, read on the forward strand.
GCTCGGCTCGGCGTTCGCGCAGCCGCTCCAGTGGCCCGCCGAGTACGCCCCGACCTTCGAGGCCGGGGGCACGATCCAAGAGCCGGTCTTCGGCGACATCACGACCCTGAACGCGTACCTCACGAGCAGCGCCACGGAGAACGCGATCCTCTCCATGACCGCCGGCCCCAGCTTCTTGTACCGCGACTGGGAAGACAGCCGCTCGTACCGCACGGACGACGGTGGATACAACCTGTTCTGGGCGTCCGACGTCGAGATCCTCGAGGAGGAGCGCGACTTCATCGTCACGATCCGCGAAGACTGGACCTGGTCCGACGGCGTGCCGATCTCGATGGACGACGTCGTCGCGGCGCGCGTCCTGCACGGCGACCCGGACGTACAGTCGAACACCTTCTCGTGCACGGTGGTCGGCGACGACCCAATCGCGTACGAGGTGCTCGACGAGCTCCGCATCCGGATCACCCTCCCCATCCCCCAGGTCAACGCCTTGGCCAACAAGGACTGCGGGACCATCCCGGCCCACGTGTTCATGCCCGTCTACGAAGCCGAGGGTGGCGCCGCCGCCGCAGGCCTCTGGAGCACGGCCACGCCAGTCGAAGAGATCGTCTCGGGTGGGCCGTACCAGATCGCGGAGTTCCGCCCCGGTGAGCGCCTGGTGCTGGAGCGCAACCCGAGCTACACCTTCGAGCTCGCGGCCGACGGCACGCCGATCACCGGCCCCGATCGCTGGACCGTCACGATCGCGCAGGACCAGAACGCGGTCCTCGCGCAGGTCTTGACCAACCAGGCGTCGTTCTGGTGGCCCACCACGCTCGATCAGGTGCGCTCGATTCAGCAGGGCATCACCGGCGGCACGATCGATGGGACCTTCTTCCCGAACATCAGCCCGGGGACGAACGTCGACTTCATCACGTACAACTTCAACAGCACCGACCAATGCAAGGCCGACATGTTCTCGAACTCGCAGTTCCGACGCGCCGTGAGCATGGTGTTCGATCGCGACGCCATGGTCCAAGGGGCCGTCGGTGGCCTCGGCTTCCCGGCCAGCGACATGAACAACGAGGCGAGCGCGCCCTTCGACCCGGGCTTCATGGACCCCCTCCCGTACGATCCCGAAGCGGCCGTGGAGCTCCTCCGTGGCCTCGGGTTCACGCAGATGGGCAACGACGGCGTCCTGCTCAACCCGAGCACCGGCTGCCGCGTCGAGTTCGACCTGCAGTTCAACACCGGCAACAACCGGCGTGCGCAGCTCGCCCTGATCGCGAGCCAGAACGCGGCCGAGTTCGGCATCAAGATCAACCCGCGCGAGGTGTCGGTCGACATCTGGCAGAACTCGATCCTCGGTACCGGCCTTCCGCGCGGCGCCGACTACGACGCCCAGATCTGGGGCCTGGCCGGTGGCGACGTCGACAACCCGTCCGCCCCGAACGTCTTGCGGATCGCCGTGAACCTCAACGCCTGGAACAAGGACACCTCGAACGTGCGCTCGTGGGAACTGCTCATGGACGGGCTGACCGTGGCGATGGACGCGGAGTTGGACCTCGACGCTCGCGTGGCACTCTGGCGCCAGCGCGCCGAGGTGATGCGCGAACACCTGCCGGTCACGCCGCTCATCGCGGCCGGGTTCCACTTCTACGAGAACGTCGGCAACGTCTGGGCCGAAGGCTCGTTCGACGCGACCTCGCTCGAGTCGCCCTACCGCCCCGGCAACTTCCGCGGGCTGTTGATGGCGCCCTGATCGACGCTCGTTAGGAGTACCGGGGGGCGTCTCCGCACGCGGAGGCGCCCCCCGTTCCCCGAGGGCCGGATCTACCGGCCATCTTCCTCCCGCGCACGGCACGCACGACCGCCGACACGAGGCGCCGGGAGCGGCAGCGACTCATTGGGAGATCGTGTTCGAGTTCATCGTCCGCCGTCTGTTCAACCTGGTGCCGGCGTTCCTCTTGGCGACCTTCCTCGCCTGGATCGTCATCGAAGCCGCACCCGGCGATTTCGCATCTCAGTTCGCCTTCGACCAGGTCGACACCGGCCGTGCGGAGCGGATTCGAGAGACCCTCGGTCTCAATCAACCCTGGTACGTTCGTTATCTTTTTTGGCTTCGCAACGTGGTGACCGATCTCGACTTCGGGACCAGCATGCTCAGCAAGGGCGAGGTCGGCGTCTTGGTTTGGCCGCGCATGGTCAACAGCCTGATCTTGCTGTTGCCGGCGACGCTCCTCACGTTCGCGATCGCGATCCCGATCGGGGTCTATTCTGCGCTCCGCAAGTACTCGATGGGTGACCGCGCCCTCACGATCTTCAGCCTGTTGGGCCTCGCCATCCCGAACTTCTTCCTGGCGCTGATCGGCGTGGCGCTCGCGGTGCAGTGGTACCAGACCAACGGCTGGTTCCTGCTACCGACCGGCGGCATGACCAGCATCAACCACGACCAGATGACTTCGGTGCGCCAGTTCTGGGACATCACCTGGCACCTGGTCTTGCCGGTGGCGGTGTCGGCGCTGTCGGGTCTGGCGTTCACGAGCCGCGTCATGCGCGGCGAGATGCTCGAGGTGCTCGCGCAGGACTACATCCGAACCGCCCGCGCGAAGGGGTTGGCCGAGAACATCGTCACCTACAAGCACGCGTTCCGCAACGCCGTGTTGGTCATCGTGGCGACGATCGGCGGGGTGTTGCCCGGGCTCATCGGCGGCGCCGGCACGGTCGAGTTCGTGCTCCGCTGGCCGGGCATCACGCCCCTGTTCATCAGTGCGGTCTTCGCGCAAGACGTGTACGTCGTCATGGCGCTGCTTACGGTCCTGACCGCGCTGCTGATGATCGGCAACCTGTTGTCCGACCTCGGCCTCGCGCTCGTCGACCCCAGGATTCGCTACTGATGCGGTCGCGCGTCCTCTCCCCCAGGGGTCGGCGATGATCGACCCGCGTCTCGGCGACGCCCAGATCCCCAGCGAGGCCGCCAAGGCTCCGGCTGGCACGAGCCTGTACGCGATCGCCCGCCAGCAGTTCCTCAAGCACCCGCTCGCCAAAGTGGCACTGGCCATCCTCGGCGTGCTCTACCTCATTGCGGCGTTCGCCGACATCCTCGCGCCGTACCCCGAGCGCCTCATCAACCCTCGCCAGGCGTTCCAACCCCCCCAACAGATCCACGTGGTGCACGAGGGCAGGCTCGTCCGACCCTACATCTACCGGATGGTGCGCGAGCTCGACA
>JAGXHO010000024.1 GCA_024636105.1 Trueperaceae bacterium
AGGCTACCAGAACGGCGACGACGCTGTAAAGCGAAGGGCGCCGTCGGCATCGCCGCCCCGGCGTCAGGGATCCAATGCGCTCGCCGGCGGGTCCCCCTGGCCCGGGTCCCCACCGAGGTCGTCCGGGACGTCGTCGGTGGGGTCCTCGGCCAGCGTGCGCTGCAGCCCGGCGAGCGCCGCGGAGAGAACGGGGTCGAGCTCCGGGTCTGTGATCGCGTCGATCAGCTCCAGCGCCTCGACCGGGCCATCGCCACGGATGGGGACGTCCGGCGTGAGGCCCCAGCCGTCGATGCTGCGTCCGTCGGGCAGCGACCACGCGAACGTCACCAGCCGCAGCTCGCCCCCGTCCGACAGCGCCACGCTGGTCTGACCCACCCCTTTGCCCGCCGTCACCGCGCCGTACAGCCGCGCCCGGCCGTAGGTCTGGAGCGCGCCGGCGACGATCTCGGCCGTCGACGCGGTGGCGCCGTCGACGAGCACCGCGACCGGCAGCCCGACCGCGTTGGGGTTGGCGAACCCGAGGGGCACCCGCGCCCGCGCGCCCGACCGGTACCCGAGGACGACGTCCGAGAGGAAGCGATCGAGCAGCTGCAACCCGGGCAGCATGAGGCCGCCCCCGTTGCCGCGCAGATCGAGGATCAGCGCACGCGCGCCGCGCACGAGCAAGCCGTCGAGCTCGGTCGCGAAGCGCTCGCCGGCCCGCTCGCTGTCGAACGACGTCACCCGCAGGTAGCCGAGATCGCCCAGGAGGCTCATGGCGACGACGTTCGGGTCGCGGCGCGCCTCCGCGTCCTTGGCCACCTCTTCCGGGCTCAAGTATCGGACGTACGGGTCTTCGGGCGCGCCCACAATCCGCGAAGGGCCCCTTCGAGCAGGCGCTCGGGATCGGCGTCGCCGCGGTAGTCGCGCCGGATCGCGCGGTACGTCTCGAGGAGGGCCCGACCGGCCGGCTCCTCGAGCAACTCCGCCAGGGCCGGGTCGAAGCGCGGCGGCAGCTCCTGCGCTCTCCCCACCGCCCCCGCCGCCAGCAGCGTCCACAGGGCGACGAAGCGAGCGAGGGCAGCGGCGGATGCGTTCACACCTCCACCATGCCGCACGGCGGCCGGTGCAGACGCGGCGCGCGACACACATGCCCGGACCTCCGCCCGGACGGGTAGCCTGCGCCATGACCCTCGATGACTACCAACAAGGCGCGCTGCGCACCGCGCGCTACCCGGACGCCGTGCGCGTGCTTTACCCCACCCTCAAGCTCGCCGGCGAGGCCGGCGAGGTGGCCGAGAAGCTCGGCAAGCTCATGCGCGATGCCGGCTGGACCCCTGGCACCCCGTTCGAGCCCGCCCAGCGCGACGCCTTGGTGAAGGAACTCGGCGACGTGCTCTGGTACGTCGCGGTGCTGGCACGCGATCTCGACGTGCCGCTCGAAGAGGTGGCGCAGGCGAACCTCGCGAAGCTGGCCGACCGCGCCGCGCGCGGCGTGATCGGCGGGTCGGGGGACGAGCGCTGAGCGACCCCCGTCGTCGCTCGAGGCGATCCATGCGCAGCGCGGGCGGCCATCGAGCCGCCCGCGGCGCGCGCATCGGTTCAAGGCGCGGTTCGCCTCACCCGCACTTGCTGTAACCACACGAGGGGCATTTCATGCAACCCTCCTCGAAGCGCAAGGGCGCACCGCAGTCCGGGCACCCCTTGCCGCGCTGCAGCAGGTTCTCGACGCCGGCGGTCTCGAGCGCCACGGCGATCAGGTCGGCGCGGCTGGCGACCAGACGCCCCTCGTACGAGCCGTACATGCCGCCGTTGATGCCGCGCAGGGTCCTGACCAGCGCCTCGGCGGGGACGCCGTACTGCAGCGCGATCGAGACCACGCGACCGAGCGCTTCGGAGTCCGCGTTGGCCTCGTCGCCGGCCTTGCCGCTCGTGATGAACACCTCGACGGGCAAGCCGTCCTGCTTGTTCACCGTGACGTAGAAGCCGCGCTTCTCGCCGCTCGGGAGGGTGAGCTTGACCGCGTCGGTGAAGCCGGTCAGACGGGTGGGGCGATCGAACAGCGGCTCGCTCGGCAGCCGCTCGAAGCCCATCGGCGCCCGCACCGGCACCTCGGCGGTCTTGGGGGGCGTAGTGGTGGCCTGTGCTTCGGCCTGGACGGGCCCTTTCGCGTCCTTCGTGCCCTCCTGGGCGCCGTCCTTCTTCTTGGACGAGGTCGAGAGCACCTGGAACTGACGGGAGCCGTCGCGGTAGACCGTGATGCCTTTGCACCCAGTGTCGAACGCCAGGCTGTAGGCCTCGTGCACGTCGTGCACGGTCGCCTCGTTGGGCAGGTTGATCGTCTTGCTGATCGAGTTCGCCACCATCTCGCCGCCGGCGTCGAAGGCGCTCTGCACCGTGCCCTGCATCCGAACGTGATCGGCCGGTGCGATGTCGTGCGCGCACACCAGCACCGCCTTCACGTCGTCGGGGATGAAGTCGAGGCCCTGGACGCTGCCGTGCCGGTCCTGCACCGCCTGCACGACCTTCTCCCAGTCCCAAGCGCCGTCCTTGGCGTAGTCGGGGTGCGGGGCGTGGCGGTCGAGCAGTTCCTGGAAGAGCGGCGCGATGAGCGCCGCGTAGCTCGTACCGATCTTGCGGTACGTGAACGGCGCGAAGATCGGCTCGACGCCCGAGGAGACGCCCATGAGCATGCTCGTGGTGCCCGTGGGGGCCACGGTCAGCAGCGCCACGTTGCGGCGCGGGGCGCCGAGCGAGGACTGATGGAACCCGGGGAACGCGCCGCGCTCCTCAGCCAACTCGCGGCTCGCGTCGGTGGCGGCCTCGCGCAGGTGCGTGATCATCTCGTGGACCGCGCTCCGGCCCTCGTCGCTGTCGTAGCGGAAGCCCATGCGGATGAGCGCATCCGCGAGGCCCATGATGCCGAGCCCCAGCCGGCGCAGGTAGTGGCTCATCTCGCGGTTGTCCTCGAGCGCGAACTTGTTGACCTCGAGGACGTCGTCGAGGAAGCGCACCGTGGTGGCGACGTCGGCGCGGAACGCATCCACGTCGAACCCGTCGAGGCCGACGCGCTCGTCGCGCACGTACGCGGCGAGGTTGATCGCGCCCAGGTCACAAGGTTCCCCGGGAAACAATGGGATTTCACCGCATGGATTCGTGGCGAAGATTTCTCCCAAGGACGCGCGCATGGGGTTGAACTCGTTGATGCGATCGACGTAGATCAGCCCGGGCTCGCCCGTCTGCCAGGCGTGCTGGGCGATCTCCCAGAGGGTTCCCTGCGGGCCCTCGCTGCGGGCACGGCGCATGAAGTCGTCGGTGACGAGTACCGAGATGTTGAAGGTGCTGATGTCGCCCTCGGCCTGCTCGCGCTCCAGGTCCTTCGAGGTGATGAAGTCGTGCACGTCGGGGTGCGTGATCGACAGGGTCGCCATGCCGGCGCCGCGGCGGGTGTTGTGGGTCACGAAGCCGCCAGCGAGGTAGGTCTTGTTCTCGTCGACCGAGAGGTCGAGGGTCAACGACCGGCCGGCCTCCTCGACCGAGTGCACGGGGACGTAGTACTCGTCGTAGGCGAGCTCGGGTAGACGCTCGGCCACGACCGGATCGGTCCTGAGGCGGTCGTAGGCCGTCGCCGTCAGATTGCGCTCGCCGCGCACGTACCTCGAGAGCGTCTTGCGCGCTCCCGTGTACGGCGACGGACGCCCTTTGGCGCCGGCCGGCAACGCCGCCAGCACGCCGCCGAGGAGCGCCTCGGCGTGCGGCAGGATCCAGGATTTCTCGCGCCCTTCGTCGGGCACGTGATGACCCATCGCCTCGAGGCGCGAGCCCGCCATCGCACCGACGCGCTCGATGTACCGGGCGAGGCCCTTGGCGCTCACGACCCGAACGTGGTGGATCGCATGCCGCGAGTACCGGTCGAGGCGGCTGCCGACGACCCGCCCCTTGGTCGGGATTCCCAACCCAGCCAGCATCGTCGCCACGTCCTCCGCGAGCACGGCGGAGGCGGTGCTCAACGACGGCATCCCGTGGGAGAGCGTACCGTCGGCCTCGAACAGGCCGCAAAGGAAGGCGCCGACGACCGGCCGCGGGGCCATCCGGATCGCCTTGGGAATGCTGAGGCCACGGGCCTTCCCCTTGGCGAGGCCGTTCGCCCCGAGCCAGGCGATCAGGTGCGACGCCTTCGTCACGAACACGACGCTGGCGTCGTCCGGCTTCTGCTCGGTCGCGACGTCGAGACCGAAGAGTTCGGCGAAGAGCTTCGGCGCCTCGTCGATCATCGGCGAACCGTGAGCGACCGCGAGGCCCACCCGATCCGCCGTGACGAAGCCATCGCCCCACAAGTACCCGAGGAAGAACGCGAGCCGCTCGTTCACGACCTCGGGCATGCGGATGGGCGTCGCGTTGTGGTGGGGCAGGTCGACCGGCTGCAGGACGACCGGCGCGCCCGTGTGCTGATCGAGCACCTGGATCGCCTGATCACCCGCGTGCAGCTCGTCGAGGCGCACCCAATCGCGCCGACCGTCCTGCCGCATCACCTTGATCCGATGGTTGGCCGTGCCACGCAGGGTCTGGCCGTTCTCGAGCGTGACGCGCAGCGTCGGGGCGTTGCCGTTGTTGAACCCTCTCGGGCTGTCCTTCCAGCCCTCGTCGGTCGCCACCTTGAGGTGGTGGTCCTGCCACCCCATCTGGTGCGCGTCGACGATCTCGGAGAGGCGCAACGTGCCTCGGCTCGTCGGCACGAGCGTATCGGGGTGCAGGCACCCCCCTTGCCGGATCGCTCGGAGCGTGGGCGCGAAGACGTACCGCAGCGTCGCCACCGGCCCCGCGTACTCGGCGCCGCCGAGCGCGGCCCAGCGCGCGAAGTTCTCGAAGACCTCGACGGCGAACGACGACGGGCCGCTCGACGTGCCGCCCGAGCCGTTGACCGGCGTGCCCTCGGCGCGCAGCGAGCTCAGGTCGAGCAGCAGGTCCTCGCCGGCGAGCAGCGTGGTGACCAGCTGGGCGGCCGAAGCCCAGATGCTCTCCACGGAGTCGCCCACCTGCACCACGGGCACGCCGGTCGGGGCCTCGTGGTACTCGACGAAGCGCGCCGCCCGGTAGCCGCGGGTCGTGTACGAGCCGTGCACGAGGTCGAGGAAGGTGCCGTCGCGGACCTTCTCGTAGTCGGGGTGGCTGGGCGCGATGGTCAGGTAGAGCCGGCCCACCGGCGCCGTGTAGTCGCGCTTGGGCGGGATCGGATCGAGGTTCAACCCGTTGCCGCCGCCCACCTTGGTGACCACCGCGAGCTTGGCCGCGAGCCGCAGCACCCACGGGTTGCCCCCCTCGATCTCGGGACGACCGTCCTGGACGAAGCAGTTGAGGACGTTCCCGTGCGTCGTCGCCGCACCCGCCAGCACCCGGCCCCCGGGGCAGAAGCGCTTGCCGATCATCAGCTCGAAGAAGCGGTCGGCCTGGGCGACTCGGAGCTCCGCCGGCTCCGGCTGGGCCACCCAGTCGGCGACGCGGCGGAACATCGCCAGGAGGTCGGTGTCCGCCTCCTGGAAGTACTGCCGCTTCGCGATCGCGACCGCATGCGCGTCGAACGCGGCGAGAGCTTCGAGGTTGGGAACGGGTGCGACATCGGCCACGCTGGGGACCCCTCTCGTGCACCGAAGCCCAGGCGGCGAGCGGGACCTGGGCTTCGGATCGGTACGCGTTGGTACCAGATCTTGTATGCCTCGTCCCCTTGGATACTAGATCCGGTGGACGGATCGTGCGGTTTCCGCCACATACCCGACGTCCTCGCGGCTCGTGGGTCGGGGGTCTCCGCGATCGCGGCGTAGGAGCCAGACTAGCATGGGCGCGCGGGGGCGTTGGGTGATCGGGTACCAGATGTGGTGCTCGGGATGAAAACGCACGCTACGGCTGGTACCGCCGCACCAGCCCACCGCCGTCAGGGACGCAGCGCCCGGATCCCTCCGGCCTCAATGCCGGAAGTGGCGCCGTCCGGTGAACACCATCGCGAGCCCGTGCTCGTCGGCGGCAGCGACGACCTCGGGATCGCGCACCGAACCGCCCGGTTGGATCACCGCCGTCGCCCCGGCCGCCGCGGCGGCGTCGAGCCCGTCGCGGAAGGGGTAGAAGGCGTCGGAGGCGCAGGCTCCGCCGGCGGCCCGGCCCGCCGCCTTGCGCGCGGCGATCTCGGCGGCGTCGACGCGGCTCTGTTGGCCAGCGCCGATCCCCACCGCGCGACCGTCCTTGACCAACACGATCGCGTTCGACGCGACCGCGGCGCACACGATCCAGGCCATCGTCAGGTCGGCCCACTCGGCCACGGTCGGGGCGCGCTTCGTGGCAACCGTCCAGGCGCTGCGGTCGACCGCGACCTCCTCGGGCGTTTGCATCAGGAAGCCGCCATCGGTCCGCCGCAACCCGAAACGCTCCGCGCCCGGGGCGGACGCTTGGAGCACGCGCATCGCCTTCCGCTTCCGCGCGAGCAGGTCGCGGGCCTCGTCGTCGTAGCCCGAGGCGATCAGCACGTCGGCTTTGGGGTTGGCGACCAGCGCTTCGGCCAACGCGCGGTCGACGCGCCCGCGCAGCGCGACGACGCCTCCGAAGGCCGACTTCGGGTCGGCCTCGAACGCGCGCTCGTATGCGGTCGCGAGGTCGTCGGCGACCGCGACCCCACAGGGGTTGGCGTGCTTGACGACCACCGCGGCCGGCCCCTCGGGGAACGCGTGGACGAGCCGCCAAGCGGCGTCGGCGTCGAAGAGGTTGAGGTACGACAGCGCCACCCCTCCGTGCTGGACGACGTCGTCCCACCACCCCCGGCGGCCCGCCTCTCGGTACCGGGCCCCCTGCTGGTGCGGGTTTTCGCCGTACCGCAAGACCTCGGCCCGCTCGAGCGTGACGTGTTTGGACGGCGGCAGCGGGTCGTCGCCGTCGAGGTAGCCCACGATCGCCGCGTCGTACGCGGCCGTGTGCGCGAACGCGGCGCGCGCGAGCGCGCGACGGCGGGCCAGCGGCAGCGGGCCGGCCGCGAGCTCGGCTGCTAGGGCCTGGTACTCGGCCGGGTCGACCACGACCACGACGGCCGCATGGTTCTTCGCCGCTGCGCGCACCATCGTGGGGCCCCCGATGTCGAGGTGCTCCATCGCTTCGACGTCCGTGGCGCCTGGCTCGGCCACCGTGGCCTCGAACGGGTAGAGGTTGACGGCGACCAGGTCGATGCGCGTCAGGCCGTGGGCCTGCAGCTCGGCGTCGTGCTCGGGGGTGGGCGTCGCGAGGAGCGCGCCGTGGATCGCGGGGTGCAGCGTCTTGACGCGGCCGTCCAGGATCTCGGGGGCGCCGGTCACGTCCGACACCGCGCGGGCGGGGAGGCCGGCGTCCAGCAGCGCGCGGTGGGTGCCACCGGTGGCGACGAGCTCGTATCCGAGGTCGACGAGCGCGCGCGCGAAGTCGACGAGGCCGGTCTTGTCCGAGACGCTCAGGAGGGCACGGGGCATGCGGTCAGGGTACCAACGCGCCGCAGGCGCCGGGGGGCTTCGCCCGGGCGCCTGCGGCGCGGCTACACGCTGCGGTGCGGACTCACTGCGGCGCGGGGGTGTCGTCCTCGGCGGCGGGCTCGCCATCGGCGGGGGCGTCCTCGGCTGCGGGCTCGCCATCGGCGGGGGCGTCGCTGCCCTCCGCCGCCTCGTCGGAGACCACGTCGGTCGGCTCGACGGCCGACTCGTCCCCGAAGACGAACGGAGCGTCGCCTTCGACCAGCGACTCCTCGACGTCGATGCGCTCGCGCAGTTCGGCCAGCCAGGCGTCGCGCAGCTCGGCGCGCTCCTGGGCCAACACGGTGCTGGTGACCTGCGCCCGCACCTCGTCGAGCGGCCGCACGCGCTCGGGCGTGCGCTGGGCGACGAGCACCACGTAGCGCTCCGCGAAGCTCGGGACCGGGTCGGTCTCGGCGGCATCGTCCTCCGTGTCGACCGCCTCGGGCAGCGCTTCGGCCTCGGCTTCCTCGGCGATGGCGAGCACGTCCGAGATCGACCAGACGCCGTCGGGAAGCTCGGTGAACGCCTCGGTGCCGAACAGCGTGGTGTCGAGGATGCCCTCGAGCTGCCCCGGACGCACGGTCCCGAGCTCCTCGACGCCCGCCTCGAGGTCGCCGGCGACGGCGACGACGTCTTCGCCCGCGAGCGTGCGGGTGCGGAACGCCGCGGCCGCGTCGATCGAGCCGAGGTCGACGCGCAGCACGTCGGCGGAGGCCGGGACCGTGAACTGCCCCGGGTTCTGGTCGTAGTAGGCGACGACGTCGGCTTCCGCCGCCTCGGCGTCGCGAGCGACGTACGCCAGCGCGCTCTGGGCGACCTGCGAGCGGGTGCCGACGAACGGCACGCCCAGCTCGCTCGCGCCCTGCGTGGCGAGCTCCTGGTCGACGAGCTGGCCGAGGATCGCCGGCTTGAAGAAGGCGGTGATCAGGACCGCGCTGTCGGGCGAGAGCGACTGCTGGATCTGCGGGTTCGTGTAGGTGGCGCGCACCAGTTGCGACCGCAGGATCTCGACATCGCCCACGCGCGCGACCGGCTCGTCGTCGAAGGACAGGCTGCTCGTCGCCGGGAACTCGACCCGAGCGGCGGTGACCAGGTCCTCGACGGCGTCCTCGAGCACGCCGACCTGCTTGGCCCCGAGCGCGCCCTCGCGCACGGAGGCCGCGACCTCTTCGAAGGGGCGCCGCTCGGCGGCGAGGTAGGCCTCGACGACCACGACATGGAAGCGGGCATCGGACGCCACGACCTCGGTGACCCCGGGCCCACGCAGCCCGAAGGCCGCGGTCG
>JAGXHO010000255.1 GCA_024636105.1 Trueperaceae bacterium
CTCGGGATCCCCTGGGACTACCGCATCAACTCGAACCACGCGCTGTGGCTCGTCATCTTCATCTCCGCGTGGAAGCAGGTGAGCTCCAACTTCCTGTTCTTCCTCGCCGGCCTCCAGTCGATCCCGAAGGGCATCATCGAGGCGGCCGCGATCGACGGTGCGACGCCGGCGCGTCGCTTCTGGACGGTCGTCTTCCCGCTGCTCTCACCGACCACCTTCTTCCTGCTGGTCGTCAACATCATCTACGCCTTCTTCGAGACGTTCGGCGTGATCCACGCGATCACCCAGGGCGGACCCGGGCGCGCGACCACCACCCTGATGTACCGGCTCTACCGCGACGGCTGGGTGAACCTCGACCTCGGCGGCTCGTCGGCGCAGTCGGTGATCCTCATGACCGCGGTCGTCCTCCTGACGGTCATCCAGTTCCGCTACATCGAACGGCGGGTGCACTACTGATGGCCATCCGGACGCGCACCTGGATCCCGCACCTCGTGCTCCTGATCGGCGTGGTCGTGTTCATCTTCCCGATCTACCTGGCCTTCGTCGGCTCGACCCACGACGCGGCCACCATCGCCCGCGGCGACCTCCCGCTGACCATCGGTCCGAACCTGATCGAGAACTACACCCAGGCGCTCACCGACAACACCGGCGTGCGGGTGCGCTCGACCCCGGCGCTGGCGATGATGCGCAACAGCCTCTACATGGCGCTCTTCATCGCCATCGGCAAGATCGCCATCTCGGTGCTGTCGGCCTTCGCCGTCGTGTTCTTCGCCTTCCCGGGGCGGATGTTCTTCTTCTGGATGATCTTCATCACGCTGATGCTGCCGGTCGAGGTGCGGATGATCCCCACCTACGAGGTCGTCGCGAACTTGGGCATGATGGACACCTTCGCGGGGCTCACGATCCCGCTGATCGCGTCGGCCACGGCCACGCTGCTCTTCCGGCAGTTCTTCCTGACCGTCCCGGACGAGCTCGTCGACGCCGCCCAGATCGACGGGGCCGGACCGATGCGCTTCTTCTGGTCGGTGCTGCTCCCGCTGTCGACCAACACGGTCGCCGCCCTGTTCGTCATCCAGTTCGTCTACGGCTGGAACCAGTACCTGTGGCCGCTGATCGTCACCACCAGCCGCGGCGCCGAGACGATCGTCATCGGCATCGTGCGCATGATCGGCTCCGGCGAGACCCAGACCGACTGGCACCTGATCATGGCCGTCGCGATGCTCGCGCTGATCCCGCCGGTGCTGGTGATCGTCCTGATGCAGCGCTGGTTCGTGAAAGGCCTGACCGACTCCGACAAGTGACCGCCTCGACCCCCCGGAGGAGCTCCATGCACACCGACCTACGCCCGATCCTCGACGTGGCCGACGAGCTCGGCCTCGACCGCGCCACCCTCACGACCCTCGGCCACCACAAGGCGAAGCTCGACCCACCGGCAGCGCCGACCGCCCGCGGCAAGCTCGTGCTGGTCAGCGCCCTGACGCCCACCAAGTCGGGCGAAGGCAAGACCACGGTCAGCATCGGCCTCGCGATGGGGATGCGCCGGCTCGGCGCCCGGTCGGTGCTGGCCCTGCGGGAACCGTCGCTCGGTCCCGTCTTCGGGGTCAAGGGAGGCGGCACCGGCGGCGGACGCGCGCAAGTGCAACCGGCCGACGACGTCAACCTCCACTTCACCGGCGACCTGCACGCGATCGGCGCGGCCCACAACCTCCTCGCGGCGATGGTCGATGCCGACCTGCACTTCAAGGCGCCGAGCGGCCTCGCACGCGACCGCGTCACCTGGTCGCGGGTGGTCGACATGAACGACCGCGCCCTGCGGCGGGTGACCGTGGACGTCGGGGGCCGCGCGGAGCGCAGCACCCGCTTCGACATCACCGCGGCCAGCGAGGTGATGGCGATGCTGGCGCTCGCGGGCTCGCTGGACGACCTGCGGGTGCGCTTGGCGCGCACCGTGGTCGGCTGGACCGACGACGGCCGGCCCGTCACCGCCGACGACCTCGGCGCGACCGACGCCATGTTGGTGCTGCTGCGCGAAGCGCTGCGCCCCAACCTGGTCCAGACGTCCGAAGGCGGCCCCGCCCTGGTGCACGCCGGCCCGTTCGCGAACATCGCGCACGGCTGCTCCAGCGTCCTCGCCACCCGCACCGGTCTGCACCACGCTGACGTGGTCGTCACCGAGGCCGGCTTCGGCTTCGACCTCGGCGGGGAGAAGTTCCTCCACCTCAAGGCGCCCCAGGCCGGCGTATGGCCCGACGCCGTCGTCCTGGTCGCGACCGTCAAGGCGCTCCGCGCCCATGGCGACGGCGACCTGGAGGCCGGGCTCCCCCATCTCGAACGGCAGCTCGCGAACGTGCGCGCCTTCGGCCTGCCGCCGGTCGTAGCGATCAACGTCTTCGGCGACGACGACCCAGCCGACGTGGCGCGCGTTCGCGCGTACGCGGAGGCCGCGGGCGCCGTGGCGGCTCCGATCACGTCCTTCGCCGACGGCGGGGCCGGCGGCGAGGCGCTCGCTCAGGTGGTCCTGGACGCCCTCGACGGCAGCGGCGACCCCGCACCGCACGCGCTGTACCCGACGGACGCGCCCTTCGAAGGGAAGCTCGCCGCGCTGGCGACGACGCTGTACGGTGCCGGCGACGTCGTCTTCACGGAGGCGGCGCGCGCCGAGCTGGACACACTGACCAGCGCCGGCTACGGCCACCTGCCGCCGTGCGTCGCCAAGACGCCGCTCTCGCTGACCGAGGACCCCAAGGCAGGCGTCTTCCAGGACGGCCACACGCTCACGATCTCGGAGGTGCGGCTCGCGGCCGGCGCCGGCTTCCTGGTGGCACTGGCCGGGAGCGTCTTCACGATGCCCGGGCTGCCCCGCGACCCCGCCGCCCGCCACGTGCGGATCGAAGCGGACGGCAGCGTGCACGGCCTCATGCAAGGCGGCTGAGCGACCGATCGGCGCGCCCCGCGGCACGAGCGCACGCCGCCGCTCGGCGTAGCCTTGGATCATGGACGTGACCCCGGAGGAGCTCTACCGCGAGGGCGGCGCCACCCCCGCGCGCCGCCTCATCGACGTCCGCGCACCGGTCGAGGTCGCGCGCGGCGCGCTCCCGGGCGCGGTGTCGCTGCCCCTCATGACCGACGAGGAGCGGCACGCGGTCGGGGTGGCGTACGCGGAAGCCGGCCAGGACGCGGCCATGGCGCTCGGCTGGGCCTTGGCCGGCCCGCACCTGCCCGTACGGACCGCCGCCTGGCGGACCGTGGTCGAGGCCGGTCCCACCGCGGTTGCCTGTTGGCGGGGCGGGCTGCGCAGCCGCCTGACCCTCGAGCTGATCGATCGACCGGACGTGGCGCGCGCGACCGGCGGGTACAAGGCGATCCGGACGCTCCTCGCGCGCGGTCTCGGCGACCAGCTGGCCCGCCACGACGTCGTGGTGGTGACCGGCCTGACCGGCACCGGCAAGACCGACTGCTTGGTCGCTCTGGACGGGGCACCGGGCACGACCGTGCTCGACCTCGAAGGGCTCGCCCGCCATCGCGGGAGCGCGTTCGGGGCCGAGGACGCCCCGCAGCCGTCCCAGGCCACCTTCGAGAACGCCGTCGGCGCGGCGCTGCGCCTGGCGCCTGCCGGCCTCGTCGTCCTCGAGGACGAGTCGCGCTGGGTCGGGCGGCGGACGCTGCCCGAGGCGCTCCACGCCGCCATGATGGCCGCGCCGCGCGTCGTCCTCGAGGCGAGCGATGCGGAGCGCACCGCGCGCCTCTACCAGGGGTACGTGGTCGCACCGACCGCCCGGCACGGCGCGGTCGCAGCGCGCGAACGGCTGCTCGGCGACCTGGCTCGGGTGCGCAAGCGCTTGGGTGGCGCGCGCCACGACGCCATCCGCGACCGCATCGAGGCCGCCGCCGGCAGCTGGGACGACCCGGACGCGCACGCACCCTGGATCACCGCGCTGCTCGTGGACTACTACGACCCGCTCTACCGCAAGGCGCTGGCGCGCGCGCCGCGCACGGTGCTCGCGCGGGGCGAGGCGGACGCAGTGCGCGCGTTCCTGACGGCGCGTGCGGCCGCGGTAGGCTGAACCCCATGGCCGAGGTCCCCACCCCCCTGCGCCTCACCCGCACGGTCGCCAAGGGGGGGTGCGCGGCGAAGATCGCCGCCGGCACCCTCACCGACCTGCTGCGCTCGCTCCCGGTGTCCAATCACCCGGACCTGCTGGTCGGCCGCGACCTGTTCGACGATGCTGCGGTCTGGCGCGTCGCGCCGGACGTCGCGATGATCCAGACGCTCGACTTCTTCACCCCGGTCGTCGACGACGCCCGCGACTTCGGCGCGATCGCTGCCGCGAACGCGCTGAGCGACGTGTACGCCATGGGGGGGACGCCGGTCACGGCCCTCACCATCCTCGCCTTCCCGCTCGGCACCCTCCCCGAGGAGGTGCTCGCGGAGTTGATGGAGGGCGCGATCGAGACGATCGACGCCGCCGGCGCGCACCTGGTGGGCGGCCATTCGATCGAGGACGACACCCTGAAGCTCGGCTTCTCGGTGACGGGCCTGGGGCACCCGGACGCGCTCTGGCGCAACTCCGGGGCGCGCCCCGGCGACGTCCTGGTGTTGACCAAGGCCGTAGGCACGGGCACGCTGGCCGGCGCTCGCAAGAGCGACGAGATCGACGCGGAGGCGATGGCTCCAGCGATCGCCTCGATGCGTCAGATCAACCGGCTCGACTTGCCCGCGGACCTCCACGCGGCCGTGCACGCGGCCACCGACGTGACCGGCTTCGGCGTGGCCGGCCACGCGCTGCACGTGGCGCAGGCATCGAACGCGACGCTGGAGCTCGAGGCCGCCGCGGTGCCGCTGCTGCCGGGCGCCGCCGCGACGCTCGCGCGCGGGATCCTGACCAAGGCGCACGGCACCACGACGCGCTACGTCGACCCGCACGTCGAGGGGCGTGCCGCGCTGAGCGAGGCAGCGTGGTGGTCGCTCGTCGACCCGCAGACGAGCGGAGGGTTGCTCCTCAGCGTCGACCCCGACGGGGTCGACGCGCTCCTCGCGCACGTCCGGCCCCGCTTCCCGCACGCCGCCGTCGTCGGGCGGGTCGCGCCCCGCGGCGAGCGCGCGCTGCGCGTGCGCTGAGCTGCCATGACGCTGCTCGACGTCCTGGTGTGGATCGGGGTCCTGACCTTCGCGGTCACCGGCGCGCTCGTCGCCGTCCGGCAGCGCTTCGACCTGATCGGCGCCCTCGTGCTCGCGGCGGTGACGGCGATCGGTGGCGGGAGCATCCGCGACGTCGTCGTCGGGTCGCTGCCCCCCGCCTCGTTCACCAACGAACCGCTGCTGTGGACGGTCGCCATCGCGGCCGTCGCGACCTTCTTCGTCCACCGCCGGCTGCGCCTCGAGAGCGGTTGGCTGTACGCGCTCGACACGCTCGGCCTGGCGATCTTCGCGGCCCTGGGCGCCGAGCGGGGGCTGTCGTACGGACTGGGCCTGTGGGGATCGGTGTTCGCGGGCGCCGTCAGCGGGGTCGGCGGCGGGGTGCTGCGCGACGTGCTGACCGGCCAGGTGCCCGGGATCTTCTACCGGGCCGGCGACTTCTACGCCTCGGCCGCCGCCATCGGTGCGCTCGTCACCTTCGTGCTCTACGCCGTCCAGCCCGACGTCGCCGTGCTCGCCGGCATCGTCGCGACCGCCGGGGTCCGGGTGGGGAGCCGGCTGCTGAAGCTCCGGCTCCCCGTGCCGCGCCTATGAGGCGCCGCCCGCGCCAGGGGTCCTGATCGATCCGCCCAAGCCCTCGGTCACTCGATCACGATCACCGCGTGCATGCCCGCCTGGTAGTGCCCGGGGACGAAGCAACCGATCTCCCAGGTCCCCACCAGCTCGTCGGGCAGCGTGAAGTGAATGGTCACGGACTCACCGGCCTCGAGCTCCACCTCGACGAAACCGCTCGTGCCGACCTCCCAGTCGTCGCCGACCACGTCGACCGAGATCGCATCGAGCAGGTTCGTCTCGTAGCCGTCGGGCACGCCGTCCTCGGAGAGGACCGTGCGGCCGATGAGCACCTCGTGCTCCATCATGCCCACGTTCTCGAAGACGACGCTGTAGGGCTGGCCCGCCTGCAGGACGATCAACGCGTTCTCCTCGCCGCCCGCGACGGTGAAGCTGAACTCGCGCAGTTCGATGACGACCTCGATGCGCTCAGCGCTCTGCGCGAACGCGAACGAGCCCACGGCAACGAGCACGAGCGAGAAGAGGACCAGGAAGGGGTAGCGCTTCTGCATGGAGCACCTCGGTGCGCGCTGCGGCGCGGTGGACCGCGTCGGTCATCGAGGCCGACATCGCCGCCCCGTGCCCCACCATGTTCGACCCGCCATCGACGAGCTGCCCCGCTAGGCGCTGCCTGGAACTGTCTAGGGCACGAAAGCTTGTGTCACGCTACCGCCCCCGTCTCGGGACCCGCAAGCGCGGGCGTCACGGGTGGAGCAGCGTCACCCCGACCGGCGCGAACGACCCCATCGCCGCGAGCGCCGCACCCGCCTCGGCGAGCGGCCGCCGCACGCCGATCAGCCGGTCGAGCGGAACGCGCCCCGCCGCGACGAAGCGGAAGAGCTCGGGGTAGCGCCACGCCGGCATGCCGTGACCGCCGACGACCGTGAGCTCGCGGCGCACGACGGCCTGGAGCGGGAACGGGGGGTCGGCGTCCGCCCCCAACAGGAGGCCGAGCTGCACGTGGCGCCCGCGCCGACGCAGGGTGCCCACCGCCTGAGCGGCGGTCGCGCGGCTGCCGAGCGCGTCGACGCTCACGTCGGCTCCGCCGCCGAGCGCCTCGTGGACCGCGACCACGGGATCGCCCGAGCGCGCGTCGATCGCCACGTCGGCGCCGAAGCTCCGGGCGAGGGCGAGCTTCTCCGCGGCCACGTCGACGGCGACGACCCGCGCCCCCGAAGCCACCGCGATGGCGACCGCCGCCAGCCCCACGCCGCCGCATCCGAACACCACGACCGTCTCCCCTGCGCGCACCGCCGCCCGGTGCACGAGCCCATGGAAGGCGGTCATGAAGCGGCACCCGAGGCTGGCCGCCTCGTCGAAGCCGAACGACTCCGGCAGCCGCGCGAGGTTGACGTCGGCCCACGGCACCACCACGTACTCGGCGAAGCTCCCCCACGCATCGAAACCCGGTTGGTACTCGACGTCGCACAGGTTCTGGGCCCCCTCGCGGCAAGCGTCGCAGCGCCCGCACCCGCAGCAGAACGGCGAGGTCACCCTCTCACCGCCGGTGAACCCGGTCACGTCGCGGCCCACCGCGCGCACGACGCCGGCGAACTCGTGGCCGGGCACGTGCGGCCAGCGCACGGTCGGGTCGTGGCCGACCCAGGCGTGCCAGTCGCTGCGGCAGACGCCGGTGGCGCGCACCTCGACCACGGCGCCGTGGGGCGGCGGCTCGGGATCCGGGACGACGGTGGGCACGAGCGGTGCGTTCGGGGCGTCGACGAGGATGGCGCGCATGGCGGCATGCTACGGCGTGCGTCGACGCCGGATGAACGGTCGCCCCTTGGTACCCGCTTCGGTTCGCCGTCGAGGACGGACTGCCGCCGTAGCCGCAGCGCGATCGAGGTTGGTCGACCCGACCCAGGAACCGCGGCGGCAACCCGTCCGCGGCGGATCAGGTCCGCAAGGCGTCGAGGTCGTGGAACTGGTCGAGTGCGGCGGGGTTCGCGAGCGCGTCGCGCTGGCGCACCGGCTCACCCATCACGACGGACCGGACGGCCAGCTCGACGACCTTGCCGCTCTTCGTGCGCGGCACGTCGGACACCTGAAGGACCTTGGCCGGCACGTGGCGAGGCGAGGCGTGCGTTCGCACTTCGTGGCGAATCCGCTCGACCAGGTCGGTATCGAGCGTCAGGCCGTCGCGCAGCCGTACGAACAGCACCACGCGCACGTCGCCGCGCCAGGGTTGTCCGATGCATACGCTCTCCAGGACCTCCGGGACCCGCTCCACCTGGCGGTAGATCTCGGCCGTGCCGATTCGGACCCCGCCCGGGTTCAGGATGGCGTCGGAGCGGCCGTGGATCACCATGCCATCGCGCGGCGTCCGCTCCGCAAAGTCGCCGTGCGCCCACACGCCGAGGAAGCGCTCGAAGTACGCCGCTCGGTACCGCGACCCGTCGGGATCGTCCCAGAAACCGATTGGCATCGACGGGAACGGCCGTGTGCAGACCAGCTCGCCCTTACCCGTGGCGAGCGGTCGCCCATCGTCGTCCCACACCTCGACGGCCATGCCGAGCCCGCGGGCCTGGAGCTCGCCGGCGAACACTGGCCGGACGGGGCAGCCGAGCGCGAAGCAGGAGACGATGTCGGTGCCGCCCGAGATCGACGCGAGCAGAACGTCGCCCTTGATCGCACGATAGACGTAGTCGAACCCTTCCGGCGACAGCGGCGAGCCCGTCGACAGGACCGTGCGCAGCGCGTGGAGGTCGTGCGTCGCGAGTGGCGCGACGCCGGCCTTCTCGAGCGCCGTCAGGTAGCTGGCGCTGGTGCCGAAGACGGTGACGCCCTCCTGCTCCGCCAGATCCCAGAGCGCAGCGGGGTTCGAAGCGAACGGCGAGCCGTGGTGCAGCACGATGGTGCAGCCGGTAGCCAGGGCGCTGACCAGCCAGTTCCACATCATCCAACCGCAGGTGGTGGCATAGAAGACGACATCCGGGTCCCGCAGGTCGGTGTGGAGCCGGTGCTCCTTGAGGTGCTGCAGCAGCGTCCCGCCGGCGCCGTGGACGATCGCCTTGGGGCGCCCCGTGGTGCCCGAGGAGTACAGCACGTAGAGCGGGTGGTCGAAGGGGAGCCGCAGGTAGGTGGGCGCGGGCGCAGCGGGTTCTAGGTAGGCGTCCCAGGCGACGGCGCGCGGCCCCAATGGCGCGAGGTCCACCGGCCCCACGACGACGATGCGGCGCAGCGTCGGGAGCCGGTCCGCGATCGCCGCGATGCGATCGGCCAGGTCGTGCTCGCGACCGCCGTGGCGGTCGCCGGCGACGGTGATCCACACGGTCGGCTCGATCTGGCCGAAGCGATCGATGACGGCGTCGACCCCGAAGTCCGGCGAACAGGAGCTCCACACGGCGCCGAGCGAGGCCGCGGCCAACATGCCGATCACGGCCTCGACCGCGTTCGGCAGGTATCCGACGACCCGATCGCCCGCCTTCACCCCGTCGCGACGCAACGCCGCGGCAAGCCCCCCAACGCCGTGGCGAAGCTCGGCGTAGGTCAACGTGCGCCGGTGCGACGATTCGTCGCGCGCCACGATGGCGACCCGCGTCCCCGCGTCGGGAGCAGCTGCCCAGCGCAAGAGGTTTTCGGCGAAATTCAACCGGGCGTCCGGGAACCAGCGCGCACCGGGCATCCGGTCGCCGTCCTCCAAAACCCTCGGTCCGCGTGGGTCGGCGATCACGCCGGCCTCGTCCCACCAGGTGGACCAGAACGCCTCAGGACGATCCACGCTCCAACGGTAGAGCGCGTCATAGTCGCGCAGCGCCAGACCGTGCGCGTCGTTCGCCGCACGCAAGAACCCGTGCAGGCGGGTGGCGGCGAGCCGCTCCGGCGACGGCGACCAGAGCGGTCGCAGGTCGCGCGCCGGTCCCGCGTCGCTCACTGCGCGGTGTACCCGCCGTCGAGCACGACGGCCTGGCCCGTGACGCCGCGCGCGGCTTCGCTGCTCAGGAAGATCACGTACGCGACCACCTCCGCCACATCCAGCAACCGGCGCTGAGGCACGAGCGGGTAGATCACGTCGTCCAGCACGCGCTCGAGCTCGACGCCGCGGGTACGGGCGAGGTCCTGCAATTGACCGCGGACGAGCGGCGTATCGACGTAGCCGGGGCAGAGGGCGTTGACGGTGACGCCGTCCGTCGCTGCCTCGAGCGCCGCGACCCGCGTGAGGCCGATGAGGGCATGCTTCGCCGTGTTGTACCCCGCCTTGCCGGCGAACCCCACGAGCCCGTTGACCGAAGCGATATGGATCACCCGCCCCCAGCGCTGGGCGCGCATGCCCGGCAGCAGCCGGCGCAGGGCGACGAATGGCGCGACGACCATGACGTCGAGCATGCGCCGGAACGCGTCGCTGGGGAACGCCTCGATGGGCGCCACCTGCTGGAAGCCCGCGTTCCCGACGAGGATGTCGACTCCTCCGAACGCGGCCGTCACCCGGTCGATGGCCGCCTCGAGCGCGGACTCGTCCGCGACGTCGCAGGCCACGCCAAGATGGCGGCCTACCGCGTCGACGCGTCCGGTCGCGTCTGCCGAGGCCGCCCAGGTCGGACGCTCGAGGCCTGCGACGGTGGTCGCGAGCGTGGGGGCATCGCGATCGAGCAGCGCCACGCGGGCACCGGCCGCCGCGAAGCCTTCGCCGATGGCGCGCCCGATGCCGCTGGCCCCACCGGTCACGAGCACGCGACGACCTTGCAGATCAGCCCCGGTCGGCGCCCTCACGCGGGCCCCAAGGCGCGCAAGATCGCACTCACCGGGACGGTCGCGCTGCGCGACGACCGGTCGGTATCGGGGTCCATCATCGGAACCGTTGCGCCCGCAAGACGCTAACGTACATGGCGCGCATGCGCCATGCTACTTGACGGAGCCGACGCTGACTTCTTCCACCGGGCTGCGGACGTCCGCTTCGGTCATCCCGACCTCGCGCAGCACCTCTTCGCTGTGCTGGCCCAGGAGCGGCGGCGGGTACCGAAGGGTCGCCGGAGTCCGCTCGAGCTTGATTGGGAACCCGACCTGCCGCATGCGACCGACCGTTGGGTGGTCGAACTCGAGAAGCATCTCGCGCGCGGCCACCTGCGGCTGCGCGAAGACCTCGTCGAGCTCGAGGATCGGCGCCATCGGTACGCCGACCTCGTCGGCCCGCTCGGTGAGCGCGCGGCCGCTGCGCGACGCGAAGCGGGCAGCGAGCTCGGCGTCGAGCTCGAACCGGTGCGCGACGCGGTCTGGGTTCGTCGCGAAGCGCGGGTCGTCGGACAGCTCCGGGGCGTCGATGAGTGCGCACAGTTTGCCGAACTGCGGGTCGTTGCCGACGCAGACCATCACGGGGCCGTCCACGGTGGGGTACGCATTCGTCGGCACGATGTGCGGGTGCGCATTCCCCAGCCGCTCGTGTACGACGCCGGCCATCAGGTAGGCCGACGCCTGGTTGGCGAGGGCTGCCAGGCTCGACTCGAAGAGCGACAGGTCGACGCGCTGCCCCTCGCCGGTTCGGTCGCGGTGGCGCAGTGCAGCGAGGATGCCCGTCGCCGCGTGGCTCCCGGCGAACAGGTCGATGACAGCCACGCCCACCTTCATGGGGTCGCCGCCGACCTCGCCGTTGATCGCCATGAAGCCGCCCACGGCCTCGATGATCGGGTCGTACCCCGGCAGCGACGCCTTGGGTCCGGTTCGGCCGTAGCCGGTGATGCTGCAGTAGACCAGGTCGGGCTTGTGCGCCTTGAGCGCCTCGTACCCGAGCCCCCACTTCTCCATGGTGCCGACCTTGAAGTTCTCGACGAGCACGTCCGCGTCGACCACCAAGCGTCGCAGCGCTTCGCGGGCGGCCTCGTTCCGGAAATCGAGCACCAGGTCGCGCTTGTTGCGGTTGACGCAGGTGAAGTACGCGCTCTCCCCTGCAATCCACGGCGGTCCCCAGCGACGGGTGTCGTCGCCGGCGGGCGCCTCGATCTTGACGACGTCGGCACCCAGGTCGGCGAGCATCATCGTGCAGAAGGGGCCGGCCAGCACGCGCGTGAGATCCAGGACGCGCAGGCCGGAGAGCGGCCCCGCGATGGCGGGCGTAGGCAGGGGATCGGGCACGGCGGTGGGCACGCCCTCAGGGTACCGACGGACGGCGCCGGAGCGCACCCGGCATGCGTCCCGGCGGCCGCACCGAGCGAGCCGCGTCGTACCGTGCGGCCGGAGGTCATCCATGCTCGAGGTCTACCCGATCGGCCGCGTCTCCTTCCCCCCTGCGATCGACCCGGACGTTCTCGAGGCCGCGATCGCGCGCATCGAGGCGCTTCCCGACGCGCTGCGCGCCGTGGTCATCGACTGCAGCGACCTCGACCACCCGATCCGCGACGGCGCCTGGTCGATCCGCGCCCTGGTCCACCACGTCGCCGACAGCCACATGAACGCCTACGTGCGCACGAAGCTGGCGGCGACCGAGCACGAGCCGCTCGTGCGGGCGTACGACGAGGTCGCCTGGTCGCGGCTCGGCGACGCCGCGCTCCCGCTAGAGCCCTCGCTCGTCCTGGTCGACGCCCTGCACGCGCGCTGGAGCGCGGTCCTGCGGGCGCTCGGTCCGGCGGAGCTGGAGCGCCCGTGGCGCGTGCCGACGGCGGCGGAGCCGCGGCCGCTCTGGCGGCTTCCGCTCACGTACGCGTGGCACGGCGACCACCACGTCGCGCAGATCCGTCAGGCGCGCGACCACTTCGGGCTCTGAGGACCGCCCGCCGTCAGGAGATCGTGCCGCCCATCACGTACGAGGCGATCGTGAACAAGAGCACGATGCCGGTCACGTCCACGAGGGTGGCGATGAACGGCGCCGACGAGGTCGCCGGGTCGGCGCCCAGGCGCTTCAGGAGCATCGGGAGCAGCGAACCCGACAGCGAGCCCCACACGACCACCCCGAAGAGCGCCAATCCGACGGTCGCCGCGACGGTGCCCCACACGTCGCCGTAGGCCCCGAAGGCCACGGCCCAGAGGGCGATCCGGGCGGCGCCCAGGACGCCCAACAGCGAGCCCAGGATCGCGCCGGTCGCGAGCTCGCGGCGCATGACGCGCCACCAATCGCCGAGCCGGACCTCGCCGAGCGCCATCGCGCGGGTGATCAGCGTCGCTGCCTGCGATCCACTGTTGCCGCCCGAGGCGATCACCAGCGGCAGGAAGACGCCGAGCACGACCGCGCGGGCGAGCGCGTCCTCGTAGTACGTCATCGCCTCGGCCGTCAGCATCCCGCCGAACAGGAGCACCACGAGCCAGACGCCGCGCTTGCGCACCATCGTCGCCACGCTGGCCTCGAGGTAAGGCTCCTCGAGCGCCTGGGTGCCCCCGAGCATCTGGATGTCCTCGGTCGCTTCGCGTTCCTGAACGTCCAGGACGTCGTCGACCGTCACGATCCCGACGAGCACGCCGGCTGCGTCGACCACCGGCAGTGCGGTGCGGTCGTGCCGCCGGAACACCGCCACGGCGTCCTCCTGATCTTCGTCCACGCGCAGCGCGACGAACTCGTGGTCCATGAGCGCTTCGATGCGCGCGTCCGGGTCGACGGTCAGGAGCTGGCGGATCCGCAGGTCGTCGATCAAGACGCGACCCGCGCCGGTCACATAGACCACGTTGAGGGTCTCCGAATCGCTCCCGAAGCGCCGCACGTGCGCCAGCGCCTCGGCGACCGTCCAATCGGCCTTCACCCGCACGTAGTCCGGGGTCATGAGCCGCCCCACCGTGTCCTCGGGGTACCCGAGCAACTGTACGGCGCGCCTGCGTTCCTCCGGGGAGAGCAGGTTCAGGAGCCGCGCCGTCACCTTGCCCGGGAGGTCCTCGAGGAGCGCGGTGCGGTCGTCCGCCGACATCTCCTCCAAGACGGCCGCCGCATCGGCGTCCGAGAGCGTGTGGAGCAAGTGCTCCTGCGCGTCGAACGAGAGGTACTCGAACACGTCGCCGGCGCGCTCCTTGTCGAGCAGCCGGAACGCCACCGCCTCCTGCTCCGGGGGCAACCGGTCGATCGCCTCGGCGACGTCGGCCACCTGACCCGCTGCGAGGCGCGCCTTGAGCGGCTCGAACCTCCGGTGGGCGATCAGATCGGCCAGCTCGGTGCTGAGCGTCGCTACCGGGTCGTCGACGGGTGGGTTTGGGCTGGGGGGTTGGGGCAGCATGCGGGGCTCCTCGGACGCTTCAGTTCAGCTCGTCGAGCGTCAACCGGAAACTCGGGACGAAGGTCGCCATGAACTTTTCGACCACCGGTTCGCCCAGCGCGTCGAGGTCGCGGCGGATCGACTCCTCGGCGCGCTCGAACTCGCGGTTGCCCGCCTTCGCCTCCTCGAGGCACTTGAGGTACGCGCACAGCTTGTCGGCGAGCTTGACCATCCTCCAGCCCGGCGCGTCCTCCGGTCGGGCGAAGTAGAGCGGCTCGAAGGCGGCGCGCAGCGACTCGGGCAGAAGCCCGAGCAGCTTGCGCTTGGCCACCACCTCGAGGCCGTCGACGGCGTCGCGGACCTGCGGGTTGAAGTACTTGACCGGGGTGGGGAGGTCGCCGGTGATGACCTCTTCGGCGTCGTGGTAGACGGCGAGCAGGGCGGTCCGGTCGGGGTCGATCACGTCGCGTCCGAGCCGTTCGTTCTCGAGCACGGCGAGGGCGTGCGCGATCATCGCGACCTGGAGGCTGTGCTCCTGGATGTTCTCGGTTCGGGTGTTGCGCATCAACCCCCACCGGTGGATGAACTTCATCCGGGCGAGGTAGGCGAAGTAGTGGCTCACCCGACGATGGTACCGCCGCTTCGTCGCCGCGACCCGCCTGCGAGGCACGAGCCCCGTCGGGGCCGTGAGATTGTTCCTTGACGTGCTGCGAGCGACCCCGTACGCTCGTCGCGAGGAGGCTCTACGTGAAGCGATTCGTCCTGGCCTTGACCGGGCTCACCGCTCTGCTGCTGGCCGCGTGCGCACCGTCCGCTCAGGTGGCCACGAACGTGATCCCGACGCTGATTTCGGTCCGGGTCGACGCCGGCCAGGTCGTGCTGCAAGGTCGCTACTTCGGTGGCGGGCACGACGGGAGCCACGTGCTCGTGTCCGCGAACGTCGACGGCGAGGAGGGCACGGTGGTGTCCGCTTC
Source organism: Trueperaceae bacterium (assembly GCA_024636105.1). The sequence continues at coordinate 14,829 of JAGXHO010000255.1, forward strand.
CACCTGGACCCCCAACCGCATCGTCTTCCAGGCGCCCGACGGTCTGTCCGCCGGCTTCGTCTTCGTGATCGTCGATGGGATCTCGAGCAACGGTTTGCCCGCCGATCTGAACTGACCGGCGCGCTCGCCGCGCCGCGCCGACGGCCGCGCTCCTCCAGGGGCGCGGCCGTTGCCGTGCCCAGGGCCCGGGTCCGGCGAGGGGGCGTGTAGACTCGGCCCGATGAGACTCCAAGCCGTCAAAGGCACCGCCGACCGCCTCCCCACCGATCAACCGAGCTGGCGCCGCGTGCACGACGTCGCTCGACTCGTGTTGGAGCGCGCGGGGGTGCGGGAGCTGACGACGCCGGTGTTCGAGTTCGCCGAGGTCTTCGAGCGCAGCGTCGGCGAAGCCGCCGACCTGGTGGTCCAGAAGGAGATGTACACCTTCGACGACCGAGGGGGACGTCGCCTCACGCTGCGCCCCGAGTTCACCGCCGGCGTGCTGCGCGCGTACGTCGAACACGGCATGCACACCTGGCCCGCCCCCGTGAAGCTGTGGAGCCACGGCCCGGCCTTCCGCGCCGAGAACGTGCAGCGCGGGCGCTTCCGGCAGTTCCACCAGGTCAACCTCGAGACGATCGGCAGCGCCGAGCCGGTGGCGGACGCCGAGGCGATCGCCCTGTTCGTCGACGTGCTGCGGGCGCTGGGGCTCGAGCACGCCACGGTCGCGCTGGGTTCGGTGGGCGACCCCGAGGACCGCCAGCGCTACAACGCCTACCTGCGCGAGTCGCTCGCGCCCCGCGCCGAGGAGCTCACGCCCACCAGCCAGGAGCGGCTGCGACTCAACCCCATGCGCCTACTCGACGCCAAGGACCCGGGCGACCGCGCGCTGATCCGGGACCTGGCTCGACCGCTGGACCACCTCGGCGACGCCGCGCGCGCGCACTTCGAGGCCGTCGCTTCGTTCCTCCGCGACTGGGGCGTGGCGTTCGAGGTCGACCCCTCGATCGTCCGCGGCCTCGACTACTACCGGCGCACGGCCTTCGAGATCCACGCCCATGGCATCGGCGCCCAATCCGCCCTCGGCGGCGGCGGGCGCTACGACGGGCTCGTCGCCCAACTGGGCGGTCCCGACGTCCCCGGCATCGGCTGGGCCTTCGGCGTCGAGCGCGTGCTCGACGCGCTCGCGCAGGTCGGCGTGGCGGCGCCCGCCGACGCGGGTCCGCGGCTGTACCTGGTGCCCATGGACGATGAGGCCGTGGCCGACGTGGCCCGGATCGCCCGCGACCTGCGGGCGCGCTTCCGCGTCGAGCACGGCTACACCAAGCGCCAACCCGGCAAGGGGCTGCGCGACGCGGACCGCGCCGGCGCCCGCTACGCCGGCCTGATCGGCTCCCGAGAACGCGCGGACGGCGTCGTGCAGCTCAAACACCTCGCCAGCGGCGCGCAGACGTCGGTCCCGCTCGCCGACCTCGCCGCCGCGCTCGATCGCCCCGAACCCGACGCCCCGACGGGCGCGGTCGCCCCCGTGGCGACCCAGGAGGTCTGACCGTGCGACGCACGCACACTTGTGGCGCCCTGCGCGCCGAGCACGAAGGCACCACGGTCCTCTTGCAGGGCTGGGTTCATCGCCGCCGCGACCTGGGCGGTCTGGTCTTCTTCGACCTGCGCGACCGCGCCGGCCTCACCCAAGTCGTCGTCGAACCCGACGCGACCGCCGCCTTCGCGATCGCCCAAGGGCTGCGCTCGGAGTTCGTGGTCGAGGTCCGCGGCCTGGTCCGCGCGCGCCCCGAGGCGCAGCGGAGCGCGAAGCTCGCCACGGGCGCCGTCGAGGTCGTCGCGACGAACCTAGAGGTCCTCTCCGAGGCCAAGACGCCGCCCTTCCCGCTCGACGCGGTCGGCGACGCCGGCGACGTCTCCGAGGACCTGCGGCTCCGCCATCGCTACCTCGACCTCCGTCGCCCCGAGGCGCTGCAGCCGCTGCTGGTCCGCCACGCCGTGCAGCGCGCAATCTGGCGCCACCTGGACGCCGAGGGGTTCGTGCACGTGGAGACCCCGATGCTCACGCGCAGCACGCCCGAGGGCGCGCGCGACTACGTGGTGCCCGCGCGCGGGCGTCCGGGCCATGTCTACGCCCTGCCCCAGTCGCCGCAGCTGTTCAA
>JAGXHO010000256.1 GCA_024636105.1 Trueperaceae bacterium
GAGGGCGCGAACTTCTGGGTCGACAACCTGGTCATCCCCACCGGGGCGAGCAACCCCGACCTTGCGCACGCGTTCCTCGATTACCTCATGGACCCACAGGTCGCCGCCGACATCGCGAACTACACGGCGTACGGCAGCCCGAACCGCGCGGCGATCACGGCCGGGTTGATCGACCCCGAGCTGCTCGACGACCCGGGCATCTACCCGAGCGCGGAGACCGAGGAGCGCCTCTTCCGCGTGGTCCAGGACGCCGAGCTCGAGCAGCTCTACAACGACGCCTGGGACGAGGTGAAGATCTTCGTCGGCCGGTGAGGCCGGCGAACCTGGCGGACGATCGGGCGGACGGTAGACTCGGCGCCATCATGAGCACCGCCGCCGTCGAGGTCCGCAACCTGGTGAAGGAGTTCGAAGGCGGCGCGGGCCGATCGGTCCGCGCCGTCGACGACGTCTCCCTCACCATCGGCGAGGGCGAGTTCTTCGCGCTGCTGGGTCCGTCGGGGTGCGGCAAGACCACCACGCTTCGGGTGATCGCCGGCTTCGAGGACCCCACCGCCGGCGAGGTGCTGCTGCGCGGCCGACCGGTCCTGGGCGTGCCGCCGTTCCATCGTCCGGTGAACACGGTGTTCCAGGACTACGCCCTGTTCCCGCACATGACGGTCCTGCAGAACGTCGCCTTCGGGCTGCGCATGGCGCGGGTGGCGCCCGGCGAGGCGCGCCGCCGCGCGCTCGAGGCGCTCGAGATGGTCCACTTGCCGGACGCCGGCGACCGCCGGCCCGGGCAACTCTCGGGCGGGATGAAGCAGCGCGTCGCGCTGGCGCGCGCGCTCGTGAACCGGCCCGCGGTGCTGCTGCTCGACGAGCCGCTCGGCGCCCTCGACCTCAAGCTCCGCAAGGCGATGCAGGACGAGCTCAAGCAGCTGCAACAGCGCGTGGGCATCACCTTCGTGTACGTCACGCACGACCAAGAGGAGGCGCTGACGATGGCCGATCGGATCGCTGTGATGTCGGCGGGCCGCGCGCTGCAGATCGGGACCCCCGACGCCGTGTACGAGCGCCCGTCGAGCCGCTTCGTCGCCGACTTCATCGGTGAGACGAACTTCCTCGAGGGAACGCTCGAGGCGCGCCACGGCGACCGCGGGGTGGTGCAGCTCGAGGGCGGTGCCACCGTCGAGGCGGCGCTGCGCGACCCCGGCGCGCTGGTCGGGCATCCGGTCGCGGTCGCGGTGCGGCCCGAGAAGATCGGTCTGGCGCTCGATGGTGCGGGCGGCTCGGCCGGCGACGGCATCGTGGCCCTCGCCGGCGAGGTGGTCGACGTCCAGTACATCGGCACGGACACCCGCTACCGGGTGCGGCTGCTCGGCGCCGGCGAAGCGCCGGTGGTCGTGCGCGTCCAGAACCGGCGGGCCGGTTACGACGCGATGTGGGCGCGCGGTACCGAGGTCGTCGCGGCGTGGAGCCGCGACCACGCGTCGGTGCTCGCATGAGCCTCCCCATCCTGGACGTCGCCGGCACCCCCACCCAGATGGGGGCCGCCCACGGGACCTTCGCCCGCACCCCCTTGCGCGCGTTCGCCGCGGAGCGGGTGCACCTGGCCGGTTCGCCGCTCTGGACCGGGCGCAGCCTCACGCGCGACCAGGTCCTCGCCCTGGGCGAAGCGAGCCTCGAGGCGCACCGCGCCTACGCGCCCGACCTCGCGCAGGAGCTGGACGCCATGGCCGAGGCCGCAGGCCTCTCAGCGGCCGAGGTCGTGATCGTCAACGGTTTCACGGACTTCGTCGACGCCGTCTACGCCGTCGGCCCGGGCGCGCGCGTCGCCGCGCCGGTGCCGGAGGACGCCATGGACTGCACGGCGTTCCTGGTGCCGGGCAGCCGCGCCGCCGATGGGCGCGCGCTCTTCGGCCAGACGTGGGACATGCACGAGACCGCCACCGAGCACGTGATCGTGCTGCGCGGCGCCCCGACGGACGCCCCCGCGTTCGTGGCGTTCACGTCGCTCGGCTGCGTCGGGATGATCGGCATGAACGAGCACGGCCTGGTCGTGGGCATCAACAACCTCTCGGCCGGCGATGGCGCGGTCGGGGTCACGTGGCCGTTCGTCGTCCGCAAGGCGCTGCAGGAGCGCGACCTGGCCGGCGCGCTGCGCTGCATCGGCGAGGCGCGTCTCGCGGGCGCCCACAACTACCTGGTGCTCGACGCGGCCGGGCGCGGGGCAAACGTCGAGGCCACCACCACCCGTACGGTGGTCACCGAGCTCGCGACCGAGGCCCTGGTCCACACGAACCACTGCGTCGCCCCCGCCACCCGCGCGGTCGAGCGCGAGCGCGACCCCGCGGCCGTCGCGAGCAGCGCGCGCCGCTTGGTGCGCGGAGCCGAGCTGCTCGACCGCGGCGATCTCGACCCCGAGGACCTGATGGCCATCGCCCGCGACGACGAAGCGATCTGCTACCGGGGCGCGCCACCCCGCTTCGTCGCCACGTGCGGCGCCGTGGTCGCCCGTCCGGCCGACCGCGCCTTCTGGGCGGTGCGTGGGCTCCCGAGCGAGCACCCGTTCGTCCAGGTGCCGCTCCCGGCATGACCGCCGCGGCCCCATGAACGCCGCGGACGAGGTGGTGATCGCTCCGTCGGAACCGTGGCAGGCCCCCCACCTCGAGGCGCTCCAGGTGCGCTGCTTCCCCACCCTGGGGGTGCAGGAGTTGATGCGCGCCGAGCACTTCCTGCGCCACCTCGAGGTGTTCCCCGAGGCCGACTTGGTCGCCGTGGCGCACTTCGGTCGCGATGGCGCGCCGCTCGCGGAGCCGCGGGTGGTGGGGCTCGGGTCGGGCTTCTTCGTCGACTTCGAGTTCGACGATCCGGGGCACACCTTCCGCGAGCTCATCGACGAGGGCTGGTACGGCCGGCACGACCCGAACGGCGCCTGGTACTACGGAGCGGACGTCTCGGTCGACCCGGAGTGGCGTGGTCTGGGGCTCGGGCGCCGGCTCTACGACGCGCGCAAGGACTTGGTGCGGCGCTTCGGAAAGCGCGGCATCGTCGCCGGCGGCGTGCTCCCCGGGTTCGCACGCCACAAGCACGTGATGAGCGCCGAGGCGTACGTGGCCAAGGTCGTCGCCGGCGAGCTCGTCGATCCGACCCTCACGATGCAGTTGCGCAACGGCTTCGAGGTCGAGGGGGTGCTCCAGGGGTACCTCGAGGACTCGGCCGCCGACGATTGGGCGGCCCTGATCGTCTGGCGCGCCCCCGGCTTCGGAGCCGCGGACCCGGCACTTCGTTCACCTTGACGTAGAAAGCGAAGATGCGTGCGGAACGTTGCTCGGACGGTCTCCACGGTGCGTCGGGCGACCAATAGTTGCATGAACGCTGCACGGCCGATGCGCCGGTTCGGGGCCTCCTTCTCGCATGGCGAGACGACCGTGCCTTTCTGATCATCGGATACACACCCCTCGACCCCGAACGGGGTGTAGTCTGCAGTTCTTATGGCTGCCACCACGGATCTGCTTGAGCTCTTCCGCGTCGTCCTCCAATCGGCCCGCGACACCGATCGGCTGCTCAACGAGTGGCTCGACGAGGACGCCAACATGACGATGCAGGACCTCTCGGTCCTGCACGCCATCGACGTGGGGGTCGCGTACCCCACGGAGATCGCCGCCCGCCTCAACCAGGCCTCCCCCACCGTCTCGCACGTGATCAGCCGGCTCGTCTCGCGCGGCTTCATCGAGCGCGAACGCGCCGACGACGATGGGCGCAAGCGCCGCCTCACGCTCACCAAGAGCGGATCGACCATGCTCGAGCGCTGCAAGAGCGTCATCGGTCGCGGCCTCGAGGACGGGCGCTACAAGCTCACCGACAAGGACGTCGTGCGCACCCAGAAGGCGCTCGAGAAGTACCTCAAGATCATGCGCTTCGGCGCCTGACGCCACCGCAACGCCGTCCTCGCCGCCCCGGCCGTCGGTCGGGGCGGCGCCTTCGGTTCGGGGTACCCGCCCTACCGGTCGGCGCCGCGTCGCTGCAGCAGCAGCGAGGCGCCCACCAGCACCAGCGAGGCGAGGATCATCAGCGTGCTCACGGCGTTGATCTCCGGCGGCACGCGCTGCTTGAGGAGCCCGTAGACGAACATCGGCAGGGTCGTCGTGCCCACGCCGGACGTGAAGAAGGTGACTACGAAGTCGTCGAGCGACAGCGTGAACGCCAGCAACGCCGCCGCCACCACGCCGGGGGCCAGCATCGGGAAGGTCACGCGCCAGAAGGTCTGCAGTTCGTTGGCGCCGAGGTCGCGGGCGGCCTCCTCCAGGGTGGGGTCCATCGTGGCCAGCCGAGCCCGCACCACGATCGCCACGTACGCGACGTTGAACGCCACGTGGGCGATCACGATGGTCCCGAACCCCGACACCAGGCGCACGCCGGTCGTCTGCAGCACCAGCTCGAACACGATCCGGAAGAACACCGCCAGCGACACGCCCATGGTGATGTCGGGGATCACGACCGGGAGGTAGAACAGCGCGTCGAGCAGGCGCCGCCCCGGGAACCGGCCACGGGCCACCGCGAGGGCGAACATGGTGCCGAACACGGTCGCGACCACGGTCGAGACCCCGGCGACGAAGAGCGAGTTGCGCACCGCTTGCAGCAGCAGGTCGCTCTGGAAGCGACCGCTTCCCGCGATCGCGCCGAACAGGTTCTCGTACCAGCGCAGCGTCGCCCCGCGCCACACCGACACCGATTCTCCGTCGTTGAACGAGAACACCACCAGCACCGCGATCGGCACCCACAGGAACACGAAGGCGCCGATCGGGACGAGCCACATGAACCAGCGACCGGCGCGCCGCGCCGCCAGGTCGCGGCGTAGGGCTCGGTCGCCGCCCGGGGTCGACGCGCGGGTCGCGGCGGGCGCCGTCATCGCTCTTGCTCACCGAAGCGGGTGTACACGAGCACCCCCACGAACACGAACACCAGCAGCACCATCGAGATCGCCGAACCGAGCGGCACGTTGCCGCGACCGCCGAACTGCGACTGGACCAGGTTGCCGATCATCAAGCCGCGGGTGCCCCCCATCAGGTCCGGGGTCACGAACGCGCCCACGGCAGGGATGAACACGAGCATCGCTCCGGCGACGACCCCGGGCAGCGTCAGCGGCCACACCACCCGCCAGAAGGCGCGCCAGTCGTTGGCCCCCAGGTCGTGGGCGGCTTCGACGTAGCGCCGGTCGAGGCGCTCGACCGCCGCATAGATGGGCAGCACCATGAAGGGCAGGTAGCCGTAGACGAGGCCGAGGACCACGGCGCCCTGGGTGAACAGCATCTGCACTGGCTCGGCGATCGCCCCCAGGCGCAGGAGCAGCTGGTTGAGGAGCCCTTCGCGCTGCACGATCGTGATGAGCGCGTACGTACGCACCAGGAAGTTGGTCCAGAACGGCAGCAGCACCAGGAAGAGCAGGAGCATGCGCACGCTGGGTCGGCGGCGCCGCGCGATGAAGAGCGCCGTGGGGTACCCGACCGCCAAGCACAGCGCGGTGGTCACGAGCGCGAAGCCGAGCGTCCGCCAGATGACGGGACCGAACACGGCGAAGGTGCGCTCGTACTGCTCCAGCGTCACCGGCGGTACCGGTAGCCCACCGCCGCCGCGCGTGAGGAAGCTCGCCGTGAGCACGAAAGCGAGCGGGAGCAGGAAGAAGACGATCAGCCACAGGCTGGCCGGCGCCGCCAGGAGGGCGGCGCGCAGGTTGGCCGCCCGTCGGACGCCGGCTCGTCGAGGGCGGGTGGGGCGGGGGGTCGAGCGGGACACACGGCATCGTACCTGCCCTCCGCCCGGACCCGTCCCCACGCTCGGCGCGTGCCGGAAGCGCGTCCAGGGCGGGCTTCTGCGCATTCATGCGGGGGTGCGTACGCCGCATGGCGTTCGTGCGCTCGTGACGCGTCCGCTTGCCGACCCCCGGGGGGGTCGTGCTACGGTCGCGGCATACGGGAACGAAGGAGCGTGAAACGCGTTTGAGACAACCCTACAGTGTGAGTTCAGACCGATCGCGTCCCTAACGGGTCTCGAGAGGAACGACTCTCGCGTGAAGGTTGTGGAGAATGCATCGGGCTCGGGTCTGCACGGTGGTCCTGACTCGTTGACGTTTTTCCCGCTTTCCGGACTTACACAACTCAGCAGGCGTTGCTCATCCCAACGTTATGAGAGCCACCACCGGATCGTTCGACTTCGACGTCGTGCCGACGGAGGTCCATCATGGGCCGCAGTCCTTCGACGTCCTCCACTTGGCGAACGGATACCCCCTGGATCCCGAGAAGCGGGTGCGCCACGCGCGCCTGATCGAGCAGCAGCTCGAGCGCTTCCCCGAGGGGCAGTTCGTCGCCGTGACCCACCACGGTGGCCGCGAGGTCGTCGTCGGCACCGCCACGACCCTGCGCACCCGGCGCCCCCCGGACGCGCCGCCGCTGCGCTGGCACGACGTGATCGGCGACTACTCGCTGCCGAACCACGACCCCGAGGGGGCGTGGCTCTACGGCGTCGAGATCGCCGTGCACCCCGAGTACCAGCGGCGGGGCATCGCCAGCGCTCTCTACAAGGCGCGCTTGGCGCTCGTGCCCGAGTTGGGCCTCGAGGGCTGGTACGCCGGCGGCATGCTCATGGGCTACCACCGCTACGCCGACGTGATGACCCCGCGCGAGTACGCCGAACGCGTGCTGGCGGGTGAGCTGACCGACCCCACCGTCACCATGCAGCTCCATCGCGGGCTGCAGCCGCTCGCGATCGTCGAGGACTACTACCCCGAGCCCAAGGCCGGTGGCTGCGCGGTCCTGATCGCCTGGCGGCCGCCGCGAACCGCGCCGGCGAAGGGCCTCGGCAAGCCGATCCCGGGCCTCGCCGTCCCGGGTCGCCTCGGTGCCAGCGCGCCGCGGCCCCCGAGCTCGGCGGGCGCCGTGCGCTCCGTGGTGGCGCTCCGCGAGCCGCCGGCGACCGC
>JAGXHO010000257.1 GCA_024636105.1 Trueperaceae bacterium
GCCCGTGGGCGTCCATCAACTTCGTCACCGCCCACGACGGCTTCACCCTGCGCGACCTCACGACCTACGAGCGCAAGCGCAACGACGCCAACGGCGAGGACGGCCGCGAGCCGTTTGCGTCGATCAACTTCGTCACCGCCCACGACGGCTTCACCCTCCTGGACCTCGCGTCCTACAACGAGAAACACAACGACGCGAACGGCGAGCACAACCAGGACGGCGCGAACGACAACGACAGCTGGAACGGCGGCGTGGAGGGGCCGACCGACGATCCCGACATCCAAGCCCTCCGCTTGCGCCGAGTGCGCAACGCCTTGGCCATCTTGTTGACGAGCCAAGGGGTCCCGATGATCCTCATGGGCGACGAGGCGGCCCGAACCCAGCAGGGCAACAACAACACCTACTGCCACGACAACGAGCTCAGCTGGCTCGATTGGGACCGGGTGGCCGAACACGCCGACCTGGTGCGGTTCACGAGCCGCCTCGTGGCGTTCCGTCACCGGCATCCCGTGCTCCGGAACCGGTGGCACCTCACGGGCACCGACTACGTCGGAAGCGGCTTCCCCGATATCAGCTGGCACGGCCTGAAGGCGTGGGAGCCGGATTGGTCGCCCGAGTCTCGCACGCTCGCCTTCCTCCTCTGCGGACGCCATGGGCGTGGCGGTCAAGTGCCCGACGACTACGTGTACGTGGCGATGAACATGCATTGGGAGGCGCACGGCTTCGAGCTCCCTACCCTGCCCGAGCCGCTCGCCTGGCATGTCTTCGCGAACACCGGCATGTCCGCGCCCGACGACGTCCACGACGTCGGCGCCGAACCGCGCTTGGCCGACCCGTCCCATTTCCTTCTCGCACCCCGTTCGGTGGCCGTTCTCGTCGGCCGGCCCCCGAGCGCCTGAGCGGCCCCCGCGCCCTCGGAAAGGTACCACCATGGCCCTCGCCATCCAGTCCACCGTCGAAGAGGACGCCGCGTTCTTGACCCTGTCCGGCGAACTCGACGCGTCCGCGGCTCCAGCCTTGCGCGACCAGATCGAAGCACTCGCCGGTCGCAGCGACATCACCCGGCTCGTGCTCGTGCTCCAAGACCTGAGCTACATGGCCAGTGCCGGGCTGCGCGCGCTGGTGTTCGCCAAGCAGAAACTGGGCGCCAGCGTCGAGCTGTTCCTCGTGGGCACCCAAGACTCGGTCGCCGAGACCATCGAGCTCACCGGCTTCCACCACAGCGTCACGATGCTCGCCACCTACGAGGCTGGCGCGCAGCCCTCCGAATGATCGCGGCGAACGGCGCGGTCGCGACGCCATGGACACCTTGACCGTCGCTGGGACGCTCGACTCGCTCGGTCCCATCAGGGACTTCGTGGACCGCGCGGCTGCCTCCGCCGGCCTCGAACGCCGCTCAGGGTACCGTCTGCGCCTCGCGGTGGACGAGATCGCGACGAACATCGTCAACTACGGGTACGAGCGGTCCCACCAGCGGGGCGACATCCGCCTGCGGGCCGCCGTCGACGAGGCGTGGTTGACGATCGCGCTGGAGGACACCTCCCCGCCGTACGATCCCATGGCCGCCGAACCGCCCGACAACCTCGACGACCCGCTCGAGGAGCGACCCATCGGGGGGCTCGGCATCTTCCTGACGCTCCGCGGCGTCGACGAGTTCCGGTACGAGCATCGCGACGGCCGCAACGTCAACACCTTCGCGATGCGGCGCCCGACCACACCCGCGCCGGCGGCGTCGACGTGACGGCGGGGACGGCCGTCGTCGTGATCGACCGGGACGAAGCGAGCGCTGCCGGGCTGCTCGACGCCCTGCGTCGGTTGGGCTGCGACGTGCGCCACGTCCCATCCATCGAGCACGCCCGCGACGTCCAGTCCGAGGCGCCAGCGGACCTCCTGATGATCCATGCCGACCAGCTCGACCGGGCCGGCATCGAGGACGCGAAGGGTGCCTGGGGTACGTCGGCCTCGGGCTCCTCGACCGGACTCCTCGTGTACGGCCAGGAGGCCGCGCAGCTTCGTGGCAGCATCGCCGGCGGGCTGCGCGACTTCTTGTTGCCACCCTTCGACCCGGATCTCGTCTGGGCCCGGATGGAAGCCGTCCTGGAGCGCGTCAAGAGTCGCGACGAGCGCGCCGAAGAGGCGAAGCGCGAGGAGCTGCTTAAGCTCGAACGCGACCTGCAGATCGGGCGCAACATCCAGCAGGGCTTCTTGCCGTCGTCCCTGCCGCAGCCCAAGGGTTGGGAGATCACCGCGCGCTTCCATCCGGCTCGCGAGGTCGCGGGCGACTTCTACGACGCCTTCTACATGGTCAACCAGCGCCGCGTGGGGTTCGTCATCGCGGACGTGTGCGACAAGGGCGTGGGCGCCGCGCTCTTCATGTCCCTGTTCCGCACGTTGGTGCGCTCGAACGCCCAACAGAACGTCAGCCTAGGTTGGATGGACTCGATGACCGGATCGGTCGCCGAGGACCGCGATTGGCTCAAGGCCGGCCCGTCCGAACGTCGCCAGGCGCTGCCGTCGATCGGCACGGGTGCGCTCATGAACGCCGTCGCCGGCACCAACGCCTACATCACCGAGAACAACATGGGCAGGGGTACTTCGCGACCATGTTCTTCGGCGTGCTCGACCCGGTGAGCGGTGCGCTGGTGTACATCAACGGCGGCCACAACCCGCCCGTGCTCCATCGGGTGGACGGCACGCAGACCTACCTCAAACCCACAGGTCCCGCCGTCGGGATGCTGCCCGGCGTGACGTTCAAGATGGGCAACGCTCGGCTCGACCCGGGCGATCTGCTCTACGCGTACACGGACGGCGTCACGGACGCCAGGTCGCCGACGGGCGCCTTCTTCACCGAAAAACGTCTCTTCGAGGTCGTGGCCGCGGGCGCCGCCAGCGCTCATGCCTTGGTCGACGACATCGAGGCCCAACTCAAGGCGCACATCGCCGAAGCGCCGCAGTTCGACGACATCACGATGATGGCACTCCGACGCCATTCGACGGGCGAAGCGACGGCAACCCCCGGCGCACCGAACGCCCCACGGTGAGCCTCACCGTAGGCCTGAGAGGGAAGTGACGCATGGCTCGCATCATCTCGGTCCACTCGTTCCGCGGCGGCACGGGTAAGTCCAACACCTCTGCCAACCTCGCCGCACTGATGGCCCTGGACGGCCTCCGGGTGGGCGTCGTCGATACCGACATCCAGTCACCGGGCATTCACGTCCTGTTCGGTCTCGAGCAGGAGACGATCGAACACTCCCTCAACGATTACCTCTGGGGCAAGTGCGACATCGAGCAAGCCGCCCACGACGTCACATCCAACCTCAAGGGCGCGATCCCGGGCAAGGTGTACCTGATCCCGTCGAGCATCAAGGCCGGCGAGATCGCCCGGATCATCCGCGAGGGGTACGACGTAGGGCTCCTCAACGACGGCTTCCAGCGGCTCGTCGCCGAGCTCGAACTCGACGTCTTGCTCATCGACACCCACCCGGGCGTCGGCGAGGAGACCCTCCTGTCCATCGCCATCTCCGACGCCCTAGTGGTGGTCATGCGGCCCGATCAGCAGGACTTCCAGGGCACCAGCGTCACCGTCGAGATCGGTCGCAAGCTCAGCGTGCCACGCATGGTGCTGTTGGTGAACAAGTGCCCTGCCTCGTTCTCGACGGAGGACGTTCGGACCCAAGTCGAGGAGACGTTCAACTGCGAAGTCGTCGCGGTGCTGCCGCATTCCGAGGAGATGATGGCGCTCGCGAGCCGCGGCGTGTTCTCGGTGGAGTTCCCCGATCATGCGGTCACGACGCAGTATCGCGACGTCGCCCGCAAGCTGCTCGAGTGATGCCCGCGCCGGCCCGCCTCGGTCCCGCGCCAGGTCGTGTCTGCGGGCACCTGGTGCGAGACGCCACCGATCGTCGAAGGTGGTCCGCGGCAGGTGTACGTCGATGACCTCATTCGCGCGGATGCGGCAGGAGCTCCGCGAGTGGTCGAACCCGGGTGGTTTGTCGCCCAGCGTCTTGCTGCAGTTGAGCGAGCCCCTGCGCGGCACCTTGCGCCAGATCATGCGGCAGGGCTCCGTGACCTTCGTCGAGCTCTCGGTCCTGTTGGACCTGACCATGGCGGACACGGAGGCGATCGCCGATCTCCTCGTCACCTGCGGATTCCTCAAGACGATCGAGACAGGCGAGGACGGAGGCCTCGTGTATCGGATCCAGCACACCAAGAACCATCGGCCGGGGGCACCCCTGGGCGTCTGGAACACGCTGCTGGGATCCGAGGACCCCGGCGACCGGGAAGGGGGGTGAGGATCGTGCTACGTCCGTGAAGATTCGCCGCCGCGCCGCGCGAAACCTCTCGCCGAGACGTCCAGGAGGACACCATCATGCCCATCAAGAAGTACAGCCGCGACCGCAAGACCTGCCAGGTCACCTTCTCGCTGCCGAAGACCGTCGACGCGACGACGGCCGCCGTGTGTGGCACCTTCAACGACTGGGACAGCACGAGCCACCCTATGCAGCGGGCGAAAGATGGGAGCTTCAAGCTCGTCGTCGGCCTCGCACCGGACCAAACCGTGGCGTACAGGTACCTGCTGGACGGGGAACGCTGGGAGAACGATTGGGAGGCCGAACGGTACGAGGCGAACGAGCACGGCAGCGAGAATAGCGTTATCGAGCTCTAGTGCGAAGCTCCGCGGGTCGATCGCCATGCCGTTGGCGGGATCTGACGTCGTCGACGTCGTGCGCACGGCGTAGATGGCGGAGACCCGCAGCGCACGGGGCCGCATTGCGCTTTGTTCGCGGCAACCCGGCAATTGGTACCACCGCCACACCCCGCTGGGGTGAGCAACGGATCGTTCCGCATCGACGGCATCGCCGCGAGCGGTTGCGCGGGCAAGGGAGAGCGACATGAGGAACATCGACGAGCTGTGGGAGCGCTGGCAAGATGCGTTCAACCGCGCCGACATGAAGGCGCTTGCCGCCATCTACACGGCCGATGCCCGCTACTACACGCCCGCTGGCAAGGTCGACGAGGGGCGCGACGCCATCGTTCAGGCGCGCCAGGCCGAGCGCGACGCGGTGGCCGCGTGGATGCAGGGGGCTTCGTTCCGATCGAACATCGTGTCGAGCGAAACACGCATCTGTGGAGACGTCGTCGTCGATCGCGGTTGGTACAGAGTTGCGACCGACGACGGCCAGGTCCTGGCGGAGGGGCACTACTTCGCCGTCGTGCGCGAGGTCGATGGCGTGTGGGCGATCGAGCACCACATGGCGACCAGCTCGGCGGCCGGCCAAGCGGCGAACTGAGGACGAGCCGCGTTCGCGGGGTGAGCGGGACTTCGTGCAGGTCGACTGCACTTGGTTCGCTCCCCCGCTCACGTCCCGACTTCAACCTGCACAGCGATTCCCGCACCCGCCATCTCGTGCCCCGCCGATCGTTGGCGTAGCGCTTGGGGGTTCCAGCTGGTCGATGTAGGCACCGACGGCGAATGCCGGCGCGATCAAGCGCGTTCCGCGAGGTACTGGTGCGCGCTGCGGATGGCGGCCGATCCCTCCCCGACCGCCGCCGCCACCCGCTTCGTCGACCCGTGGCGCACGTCGCCGACGGCGAAGACGCCCGGCACGCTCGACTCGTAGGGCAGTGCCTGGCGGCCCGAGCCGCCGATCGCACCACCGTCGGCGGCCACGACGTCGCGGTCCGTGAGCACGAACCCAGCCCGATCGAGCTTCACCTCGGGCGGCAGCCAGGACGTGGCAGCGTCCGCTCCGATGAAGCAAAAGAGGCCCGCGCAAGCCTCGCGGCTCGCGGTCCCGTCGGGCCCGGTCAGCTCGACGTTGCTGAGCATCTCGTCGCCCTCGACGGCGGTGACCGTCGTGCGCGAACGGACGCGAACGCGTGGGTGGACCTCGATGCGCGCGATCAGGTACCGGGACATCGTCTCCTCCAGCCCGTCGCGCCGCACCACGATGTCGACGCTGGCTGCCTGGTCCGCCAAGAACAGGGCGGCCTGACCCGCGGAATTTCCGCCACCGATGACGACCACCGGTTGCGCGGCACACGAGCGCGTCTCTAGGTCGGTGGCGGCGTAGTAGATGCCGGCACCTTCGAAGTGCTCCCAGCCGTCGAGCGGCAGCCTTCGGTACCGAGCACCCGTGGCGACCACCACCACGCGCGCGGGCACCTCCGCGCCACCGCGCAGCCGGACGACGTTGACCTCACCGCCCACCTCGAGCGACGCCGCTTCGCACGGACTGGTGATGCTCACGCCGAATTTCTGTGCCTGCGCTGTGGCACGGTCGGTGAGCTCGCGTCCCGAGATGCCTCGCGGGAACCCGAGGTAGTTCTCGATGAGCGAACTGCTGCCCGCTTGGCCCCCGGGACCCACCGTGTCGAGGACGACTGCGGACAGGCCTTCGGACGCAGCGTAGATCCCGGCCGCCAAGCCCGCCGGCCCCGCCCCCACCACCGCGACGTCGTACACCCGCCCCGGTACGCTGCGGTAGCTCAGACCCAGCCGCTCGGCCAGTTCGCCAGGCGTGGGGTGCCGCAATACCCCGGTGGCGGTGACGACCACGGGCATGTCGTCCGAACCGACACCGATCGCGGCCAGCACGGCGTCCATGTCGGGATCGTCCTCGACGTCCTCCCACACGTGTGGCAGGCGCATGCGGGTGGCGAACTGGCGCAACCGGAGCGCTGCGGGCATGAAGCGCGACCCGATGATGCGCAGGGTCCGGGCGCCCTCACCCTGCTGCAGGATCGCGCGCCGCGCCAAGAAGGCGTCGACGACGATACGCGACAACTCGGCTTCGCCATCGAGAAGCGCCCGGAACGCGTCCGGGGCCACCCGGACGAGGCGTCCGGGCCGCACGACCTCGGCGGTGAGCAACGGCTTGGCGCCCGTCATGAGACCGAGGTCGCCGAGAAAGCGGCCAGGCCCGTGCGTGGCGATCAGTTGCGTTTCGCCCGTTCCACGGTGGACGATCTCGACGGTGGCGTCGATGAGCGCAAAGAAGTCGTATCCGGCATCGTTCGGCGTGAAGAGGACGTCGCCTGCCTCGACCTGGCGCACCACGCCGTACGCCGCCACACGCTCGAGCTGCGCTGGGTTCAGCGTCGGGAAGGCGACGGGATCGGTCGCGGCCATCAGGGGTGAGCTCGACGAACGAGGGGCTGGCGGGGCGCACGGTGGGCGGCAGACGTCATGGGCGGACTATACCGACCGGTCGCGCGCCCCGACACCCGCCGCGCGGACGCCACCGATGCCCGTCGTCGACGTGGAACGACGCGGTCGGGCTCCCGTCGGTCATCGGTGCCTCCTCGTGCGCGCGGAACGAGGGGTGGCGGTCGGGTTCCACCGCCCCCTTGCGACCCATGCGGTCCTCACCATGGCGCAGAGCCGCCATCTCTTTCACGGCGGCGCGGGACGCCGGCGCACCCGCCGAACGACTCCCGGCGGCCCACCAGGAAGCTCCAGACGCGCAAGCTTGCCGACGAGACGATCACCCGGACCTTCGAAGAACGGCATCGCCGCGTAGCCGGCGACCCGCACCTACAAGAATCGAGTGCCCCTGTCCCAGCCAGGGGTACTCGATTCATACGACTACGGCCTTGGGTCGTGCCAGGCGCGGGCGCGACCCGCGCTGCGCTCCTCCACCAGCTGCGGCGCGCGCGCCACCACCTCGGCGACGAAACCGACGCGGTCGGCGGGCCCCACCTCCAGCACGCCCCCGCGCCGGTCGACGAGCTGCACCCGGCGAACCGTCCAGGCCGCCGTCGTCGACGACACGAGGTTCGTGGTCAACGCCACGCGCGCCAAGTCGGCCAAGGCGACGCGGTGGCGCAGCAGCCCGGCGCGCACGCGCACCTCGTCGGCGTCCACCTCGTAGGCGATCGGGTACGCCAACCCGACGACGGCACCGCCCGTGAGCACGTTGATCCCCACCACCAGCACCAACTGCGTCAGGCCGACGCCGGGATCGAGCGCGACCGCCGCCGTGGCCACCACCATCGCCAGCCCCGCCAACGCGAGCACGACGACCACCCACCGGTCGACCGCCGGGCCGAAGCGCACCGGCTCCATCGGACCCACGCTCATCGCCCCGCCTTGCGCCGCGCGCGCCGTGGGTCGACGAGGCCGCGGCCGTGCGGCTCGAGGTGCGGCGCCCGGGCCGCGAGCTCGGTCAGGAAGGCGGCGCGGTCGCGCGGCGCCACCTCGACCCAACCGCCCTCGACGAGCGCCACGCGCACGCGGACCAGCGACCACGACGGCCCGGTCAGAGGGCTGAGGAGGGGGGTCGCGCGCACGATGTCGCGGTAGGCGAGGCGCAGGGTGAGGAACCCGGCGCGCACGGTGAGGCCCTCGGGCTCGAGTAGGTAGCGCACGGGCAGCGCCGTGCCGAGCGTGAGCGCCAAGGCGCCGACCCCCATCGCGCCCACCCCGAGCTTGACCGCCAGAGCGACGTCGGGATCGAGGAGCAGCGGGGCGACGAGCGCGACGAGGACGCCCATCGCAGCGAGCACGACGGCGACGAAGACCGCGTCGACGCGGGCGGGGACGGCGACGGTGCGGACCACGAACCGAGGCTAGCACCGCCGCGGTCGGCGCCGTGCTCCAGCGGTAGAGTCGGCCAGCGGTAGAGTCGGCACGTGACCGACGCGACCGACCCCGCCCCGCGCCGCCGCGTCGCCCTGCTCCACACCGGCGGCACCGTCGGCATGGTGCGGAGCGACGACGGCGCCTACGCCCCGCGGTCCGGCGCGCTCGCGCAGGCGCTCGCGCGCCTGCCCGAGCTCGATGACCCGCGCCTCCCCGAGGTGCGCCTCGAGGAGCTCGATACGCTGCTCGACTCCTCGGACGTCCGCCCCGCCGACTGGCAGCGCTTCGCCGACCGCGTCGCGGCCGCCTTCGCAGCCGGCGCCCACGGCGTCGTCGTCCTGCACGGCACCGACACCATGGCCTACACCGCGTCGGCGCTCGCCTTCCTCCTCGATGCCCTCCCCGGCCCGGTCGTGCTGACGGGGTCGCAGGTACCGCTCGTCGAGGTGCGCTCGGACGCCCGCGACAACCTGATCACGTCGCTGCTGCTCGCGGCCTCGCCGGGCTGGGCCGAGGTGGCCGTGTACCTGGGCGGCGGCCTGCTGCGCGGCTGCCGCACCACCAAGGTCTCCACCGATGGCTTCGACGCCTTCGCGAGCCCCAACCTGCCGCCGCTCGCGGACGTCGGCGTCGACATCGCCTGGCGCCGCGAGCTGCTGCGCCCGCCCGCCCCGGGACCGCTGCGCGTGCACCGGCTCGCGGACGTCGACGTCGTCGCCCTACGGCTGTTCCCGGGCATCACCGCGGAGACGCTGCGCAACGTGCTGCGCGACCCGGTGCGCGGGCTGGTGCTCGAGACGTACGGCAGCGGCAACGCCCCGTCGCGCGACCCAGAGCTGTTGGCGGTCTTGCGCGACGCCGTGGCGCGCGGGCTGGTCGTCGTCAACGTCACGCAGTGCCTACGCGGCGCGGTGCGCATGGGCACGTACGCCGCAGGACGCTCGCTGGCGGACGTGGGCGTGGTGTCGGGCGGCGACCTGACCGCGGAGGCGGCGATCGCCAAGCTTCTCGTGCTGCTCTCGCAAGGCCTGCCCCCGACCGACGTCGCCGACGCGATGGCGCGCGACCTCGCTGGCGAGCGGACGCCGGTGGCGACGTGACGTCGCCGCGGACGCCCGCCGCGCTCGCCGGCTTGCCGCTCGACCATGTCGGGATCGCCGTGCTCGACCTGGCCGCCGGCGACGCATACGCGGCAATCGGCTGGACGCCCGACGGCGCGGACGGCGACGTCCCCGCGCAAGGCGTGCGGGTGCGCATGCTGCGCGGCGGGCCCGGCCCGGCGCTCGAGCTGCTGGCGCCGCTCGCGGGGGCCGGCGACGACGCCCCGATCGCCCGCTTCCTCGCGCGCCGCGGGCCGGGGCTCCACCACCTGGCGTTCGCCGTCCCCGACGTGGACGCCGCGATGGCGCGGCTCGTCGCCGATGGGGCGCCGTTCGTCGACGCGGCGCCGCGCCCCGGCTTCGGCGGGCACCGCGTCGCCTTCCTCCACCCCAGCTGGTCGGGCGGCGTCCTGATCGAGCTGGTCGAGCGTGGCTGAGCGCCGCCGTAAGGCGGCCGCGGGGATCGCTGCCATGGCGTGGGCCGCGCTCCTCTTCGGCCTGTCGTCGCTGCCCGCGGGGTCCACGCCGACCTCGCCGTTCTCCTTCCCGGGCGACGACAAGGTCGTGCACGCGGGCGCGTACGCCGTGCTGGGCGGTCTGCTGCGCGTCGCGCTCGGTCGCACCGGACCCGCCGTCGCCCTCGCGGCGGCCTACGGCGCGAGCGACGAGTTCCATCAGGCCTTCGTCCCCGGCCGCGACGCCGACGTCTTCGATTGGTTGGTCGACGTCGCGGGCGCGGTCCTGGGCGCGGCGCTCGCAGCGCGCACGTGGCGCCCTTCGCTCGGGGGCGACGGGACCCCACGGTAGACTGGCCGGATGAAGCTTGCGATCGTCGGTGCGGGAAAGATGGGGGGCGCGGTGCTGGCCGGCGCCGTGCGGGCCGGTGTCCTCACGCCGGATCAGGTCGGCGTCTACCACCCCGACGAGGATCGCCGCGCCGCGCTCGCAGCGCGCTTCGGCGTCACCCCGCTCGACGACGACGGCGTGCATCGCGCGGAGCGGGTGCTGATCGCGGTCAAACCGCAATCGTTCGAGGCGGTGGCGCCGCTGATCGCGCAGCGCACCGGCTCCTACGTCTCGCTCATGGCCGGCGTCACCACCGGCACCCTCGCCAAACGCCTCGGTTCCCGCACCGTCGTGCGCGCCATGCCCAACCTCGGCGCCGCCGTGGGGGCCTCCGCCACCGCGCTCGCTTGGCACCCGGAGACGCCCGCCGCCGACCGCGAGTTCGCGCGACGGCTGTTCCTGGCCATCGGCACGGTCCACGAGGTCGCCGAGTCGCTGTTCGACGCCTACACCGGCTTGGCCGGGTCCGGACCCGCCTTCGCGGCCGTCGTCGCCGAGGCGATGGCCGACGGCGGCGTGCGCGTCGGCCTCTCGCGCCAAGTCGCGCGCGACCTCGCCCGCCAAGTGCTGCTCGCGACGGGCATGCTGCTCGAGACCAAAGGGCCGGCCGAGCTCAAGGACGAGGTCGCCTCGCCCGGCGGCACGGCGATCGCCGGCGTGCGCGCGCTCGAGCGCCACCGCGTGCGATTCGCGGTGATGGACGCGATCGAGGACGCCACCGAGCGCGCACGGCTCCTAGCCCGCGACGGCGAAGAGCGGTGACCGGCAACGCGCCCAAGCGGCGACGCGTGCTCATCGCTTGGCTGCTGAGCGCTTGGGTGCTGGGCGCCGCCGCCCTCGCCAACGACTACTACCCCCGCGGCGCGGGGCTGTCGTGGACCTACTCGAGCGGCGAGACCCAGGCGATGAGCGGACCGCGCGACTGGAACGGCCTCGAGGTCTCGGTGCTCACCCACTACCTCGACGGCGTGCCGGTCTCGGAGGACTACCTGACCTTCGATCCCGACGGCGTCCGAACCCACGGGACCGCGGCCGGCGGGTCGGTGGTGCGTTACGACCCGCCGCTGCTGATCTACGCCGCCCCGCCACTGCAGCCCGGGGCGACCTGGAGCACGACCACCGAGATCGCCGGGTTGTCCATCACGTTGAGCTCCGAGGTAGTCGGTATGCGCGGCGTCCAGACCCCGGCGGGGCGCTTCAACGCGCTCCAGATCCGGCAGCGCACGCTCACCTCGACCGGTGGGCGCACGCTGCTCGACCTGTTCCTGGTCCCGGGCGTCGGGGTCGTGCGCTTCGTCACCGAGGACGGAACGTTGATCGACTTGATCGAGCTCGTCCGCTGAGCTGCGCCTAGAGCACCGCCCGCGCCGCCGCGGCCGCCTCCGGAAGGTGCCCGAGCCAGCGTTCGACGACGCCGTCGAACGTGCCCTCGTGCAACCCCGTGCGCACCTCGTCCATGAACCGCGCCATGAAGGCGAGGTTGTGGACCGTCACGAGCTGCGGGCCGAGCGGCTCGTCGGCCTTCAGCAGGTGCCTCAGGTAGGCGCGCGAGAAGCGCCGGCACGTGGAACAGGTGCAGCGCTCCTCGATGGGGCGCAGGTCGGCGGCGAAGCGGGCGTTCTTGAGGTTGACGCGGAAGTTCGGGATGGGGCGCCCGTCGTCGTCGTGCAGCGCCAGCGCGCCGCCGTTGCGGGCGTTGCGCGTCGGCGCGACGCAATCGAAGGTGTCGAGCCCACGAGCGATCGCCGCGAGGACGCTCGGCACGTCGCCAATGCCCAGCAGGTGGCGCGGCAGCGCTCCGGGGAGGTCCGGCACGGTCCACTCGAGCACGCGGTGCATGTCGGCGTGGGTGCGGCCGAGGTTGCCGCCCACCGCGATCCCGCCGAACGGCATGCCCCCGATCGTGCGCGCGCTCTCGCGCCGCGTTCCCTCGAACGCGCCGCCCTGCACCACCCCGTACAGCGCCTGGACGTAGCCGTGGCGCGGCGGCTCGGCCTCGAAGGCGACCAGGCAGCGCTCCGCCCAGCGATGGGTGCGGTGCATGGAGGCC
>JAGXHO010000258.1 GCA_024636105.1 Trueperaceae bacterium
AGGTCGACGCCGCACCGCTAGCCGCCATCGGCGCGTCGGCCGCGCTGTCGCTCTCCGACATCCCCTGGAACGGCCCCGTCGCGTGCACCCACGTCGGCCACATGAACGGGGCGCCGGTGATCGCCCCGACGTTCCAGCAGCTCGCCGACCCGGAGAACCGCCTCGAGCTGACCGTCGCCGCGTCCAAGGACGCCGTGCTGATGGTCGAGGCTTCCGCGGCCGAGCTCCCCGAGGACGCGATGGTCGCAGCGATCGTCGCGGCCCAGGAGGCGCTCGCGCCGGTCGTCGCGCTGATCGAGAAGATGCGCGCCGAGCACGGCGAGCCCAAGCGCGACTTCGAGTCGGTCATCGACGTGCTCGACGCCGACGTCGCCGACCTGACCACCGCCGCCCGCGCCGCCGACCTCAACGGCACGCTGCGCACCGCCGGCAAGCACGAGCGTTCGGTGGCCACCAAGGCGCTGCGCGACCGGCTGATCGCCGAGCGGGTGGACGCGGGCGCCGACGGCGCCAAGGAGCGGACCCAGCAGCTCAAGGGGGCCTTCGGCAAGGTCGAGGCCGCCGAGATGCGCCGGATGGTCGTCGAGGACGGCGTTCGCTCCGACGGCCGCGACGTCCGCACCGTGCGCCCCATCTGGATCGAGACCGGTGTGCTGCCGATGGCGCACGGCTCGGCCGTGTTCACCCGCGGCGAGACCCAGGTCCTGGCGGTCGCCACTCTCGGCACCGGCCGCGACAACCGGCTCGTGGACGACCTCGGGATCGAGAAGTCCGAAGAGTTCATGCTCCACTACAACTTCCCGCCGTTCTCGACCGGTGAGGCCAAGCGCCTGCGCGGCGTCGGCCGCCGCGAGCTGGGCCACGGCAACCTCGCGAAGCGCGCGCTCGTGCGCCAGGTGCCGACCAAGGAGACCTTCCCGTACGTGATCCGCATCGTCGGCGAGACGCTCGAGTCGAACGGCTCGTCGTCGATGGCGACCGTGTGCGCCGGCTCGCTGGCGCTGATGGACGCGGGCGTGCCGCTGCGCAAGCCCGTCGCCGGCATCGCCATGGGGCTGGTCATGGAGGGCGAGCGCTACGCGGTCCTCTCCGACATCCTCGGCAGCGAGGACGCGCTCGGCGACATGGACTTCAAGGTCTGTGGGACCCGCGACGGCGTCACCGCGCTCCAGATGGACATCAAGATCGGCGGCATCACCCCGCAGATCATGCGCGAGGCGCTGGCGCAGGCTCGCGACGGCCGCGTGCACATCCTCGACGCCATGGCGCAGGTGCTCGACGCGCCCCGCGCGCAGGTCTCCATGCGCGCCCCGCGGATCCTCACCATCAAGATCCCGAGCGACAAGATCGGCTCGATCATCGGACCCGGCGGCAAGCAGATCCGCGAGCTCGAGGCGATGGGCGCCAAGGTCGAGATCGAAGAGGACGGCACCGTCCGCATCTACTCCGACGACGCCGAGGCCGCCGAGGCCGTGCGCGAGCGCATCAAGGCGATGACCGCGACCGCCGAGCTCGGCAAGATCTACGACGGCGTGGTGGCCAAGGTCGTCGATTTCGGCGCCTTCATCACCCTGTTCCCCGGCACGGACGGCCTGCTGCACATCTCGCAGATGGCCGAGGGGCGCGTCGAGCAGGTCTCCGACGTCCTCAAGGAGGGCGACCGGCTCCAGGTGAAGGTCAACACGATCGACGACCGCGGCAAGATCGACCTGGTCCGCCCCGAACTCGAGGGCCTCATCGCACCGCGCCGCCCGGCCGGCCCGCGCTCCGACCGCGGCCCGCGCCGCGACGGTGATCGCGGTCCCCGCGGACCCCGGCGGGACTGACGACTGAACCCGGTGGGGGCGAAGATCGCCCCCACCGGCCCGAACGTATCTTGCGTCCGAACGACGACCGGCCCCACCCCTATCGGGGTCGACGGCGGTGCTCATGGAGCCCGCGCCCGCGTTCGGGAACGGAAAGGATTGACACCATGGCACGAAGAGGTTCGCGCAAGGGCGACCGCCCCGACGAGGGCAGCGCCAACCAAGGCTCCGAGCGCAAGCTCGAGTACATCCCCTTCGGGGGGCTCGGCGAGATCGGCAAGAACATGGCCGCGTTCCGGTACGAGGACGAGATCCTCATGGTCGACGGCGGTCTCGCCTTCCCCGATGCCGACATGCTCGGCGTCGACATCCTGGTCCCCAAGATCGACTGGCTGGTCGAACACGCCCACCAGATCAAGGGCTGGGTGCTGACCCACGGCCATGAGGACCACATCGGCGGCCTCCCGTACATGCTCAAGCAGCTGCCCAAGAAGATCCCGATGTACGGGGCCAAGCTGACGCTGGGGCTGCTGCGCGGCAAGTTCGAGGAGTTCAAGCTCAAGGAGAGCGACGTCGACCTCATGGAGGTCACGACGGACGAGCGGATCAAGATCGGCACGCACTTCACCGTCGACATGTTCCGCATGACCCACTCGATCCCCGACAACTCGGGCATGGTCATCCACACGCCGATCGGGCGCATCGTCTACACCGGCGACTTCAAGCTCGACTACCAGCCGGCCGACGGCCACACCAGCCACCTCCACAAGATCGCCGAGGCGGGCCGCGACGGCGTGCTGCTGTTGATCAGCGACTCGACGAACGCCGAGCGCCCTGGCACCACCATGAGCGAGCACGACGTCAAGGGCGCGATCAACCAGATCATGGCCAAGGCGCCCGGCCGCGTGATCGTCACCACCTTCAGCTCGCACGTTCACCGGCTCCAGAACATCATCACCGTCGCCGAGCAGTACGACCGGCGGATCGTGATGGAGGGCCGCTCGATGATCAAGGTGGCGCGGATCGCGCAGGAGCTCGGGTACCTGAAGCTCCGGCAGCCGTTCGTGGAGTCCGACAAGCTCGACGGGATCCAGGACGACAAGTTGCTCTTCCTGTGCACCGGCTCGCAGGGGCAGCCGATGGCGGCGCTCGCGCGCCTCGCCGCCGGCACGCACCGCAAGATCACCCTCAAGCGCGGCGACACCGTGATCATGTCCTCGAACCCCATCCCGGGCAACGAGGAGGCCGTGAACCGCGTCATCAACCAGCTCTACGAGCGCGACATCACGGTGTTCTACCCGCCCGAGTTCAAGGTGCACGTGTCGGGCCACGCCTCACGTGAGGAGCTGAAGCTGGTGTTCGACCTCGCCCGGCCGCGCTTCTTCATCCCGTGGCACGGCGAGGCTCGCCACCAGGTCAACCACCTGCGGCTAGCCGAAGGCATGCCGCGCCCGCCCAAGAAGTCGATCATCCCGCGCAACGGCGACATCGTGACGATCACCAAGGACGACATGAAGGTGACCGGCCAGATCGAGACCGGCATCATCTACATCGACTCGGTGGGCAAGAGCACCGACGAGATCGACGAGCCGATCATCTGCGACCGCCAGATGCTCTCCGAAGAGGGCATCGTGGTGATCATGGCCGTCGCGAGCCGCCAGGCGAGCGTCGAGGTCATCACCCGCGGCGTCGCGCAGGGCAACAACGGCGTGATCAAGGAGATCGAGAAGATGGCGCTCGACGCCGTCCAGCGCGGGGTCAAGGAGAAGCGCCGGCTGCAGGACATCCGCGACGACATCTTCTACCCGGTGCGGCGCTACCTGCGCAAAGCGACCGGGCGCAACCCGCTCATCCTGCCGACGGTGCTCGAGGGCTGAAGCCTGTTCGAGACAGTCGCAGGGGGCCCGCCGTTCGGCGGGCCCCCTGCTCGTGTTCGACCGTGAACCCCAGTCCTAGGTTCGGACGCCCGTCAGGGGCGCGCGATCGTGAACTGCGGCGAGGTCCAGGTCTCCCAATGCGCGGGGTTGGAGGCGTCACCGAGCGCCTTGAGGACGCGCACCTCGAGCATGTAGTCGCCGTTCGGCACGTGCTTGAACTGCTGTTCCTGGCGCCCGCGACCGTTGGCGTTGGCGCTGTGGAAGCGGGTGCCGTCCCAGTCGAAGGCGAAGAACCCAAACCCCGTCGCGGTCGAGCTGCGCGGCAGGTACTCGAACACGTTCGTGTTGTTGAACTGCGGGTGGACGAGCTGCGTTCGGCCGCGCACGACCGTGAGGATGCGCATCTCGAAGTACCGGGACTGGTGGTCGAGGTGGGCAAGGACGTACGGGACGTCGAAGCCCTCCATGGTGAAGACTTCGCCCTCGCCGACGCGGCCAAAATTCACGCCGTTGGGCGACCAGGCAAGCCACGGGAAGCCGAACTGAGTCGCGGTAAGCACCTGCTTGCTCTGGTAATCGCCCTTGAGGCCCGCGTACGGCACGCGCAGCGGTGCGCCGCCGCCCTGCGGCGTGAACACGAGGTAGCCGCCGTACTGACTGAGCTCAGCCAGCGCCGGGTTCGCGGTGATCGTGACCGCCAACGACGCGGAACCGCCCGCCGGAACGGTGACGCTCGCGCTCCCGAAATCCACGGAGGCGAAGACGCTCTCGTACGTCGGGACGAAGGTGTTCGGTCCGGACGAGAGCGCGGGGTCGTGGGTCATGTCGTAGGTAACGGCGACCGAGCCCTCGTTCGTTATGCGCAGCGTCGTGCGGAACGGACCGGCCTCGCTCTCACCCAACGACAGTTTCGCGGGCTCGACGCGCGCGGTCGCCTCGATGGCGCCGACGATGTCGAGCATGCCCGCACCCTGGCGATGGACGTGGTCCAAAGAGCCGAGTCCCGGGTCGAAGCCCCGCGCTTGAGGTACGGCGCTGTTCTGCAGGATGCCGCGGACGTCCCGAGCTTCGACGTCGGGGCGTGCCTCCAGGAGCAGGGCCGCCGCGCCCGCGACGTGCGGGGCAGACATCGACGTACCGCTGAGCGATGCATAGCCGTCGTCCAGGTAGGTCGAGTAGATCATGCCGCCCGGGGCGCCGAGGTCCGGCTTGAGCACCAGGTCGGGCGAAAGTCCGAAGCTGCTGAAGCTGGAAATGAGCCCAGCCGTGGAGTTCGGTGCGAAACCCTCCTCGCCCGTCCACGTGACCGTGGGTGCGGCTTGGGCGCGGAGCGCGTCGCCGTCCGCGAGCGAGATCGCTACTACGGGCTTCGGGTTCGGGAGCGGTCCACCGAGGGTGCCGCTGAAGAAGCCTGGGACGCTGTTCGAGATCACGACGGCTTCGGCACCGGCGGCGATGGCGTTGTTGGCCTTTGTCGAGAACGGGCACAAGCCACGCGCGGCCAGGGCCACCGTGCCCGACAGATCGAGGGCCGGGTCGAGCGGTACGCACGCCAGGCCGACGCTCACGACGTCGAACGTCCCCGAGGTCGGTGCGGGAGGCGAGAACAGGAACTCCATGAACCCGACACGCCCGTGTTCAGCCTCGAAGTACGGCAGGTACGCCTCGGTGTTGTCGAACGACGCTACCCCGATGACGTTCTCGCCCAGCCCCGGCGCCCCGGCGGCGTAGAGCCCGCTCGTGCCGCTGTTGCCGATGGAGGCCACGACGACCATGCCGGCGTCCACCAGGTTGCTGGCCGCGACCGCGGTCGGGTACTGCGGCCAATGGAAGGCTGCGCCGATCGACATGTTGAGGATGTCCATGCCGTCCGCGAGCGCGCGCTCCATCGCCAGGATCATGATGTCAGCAGTCGTGCTGCCTTCGCAGCCGAACACCTTGTACGCGCCGAAGGTCACCTCGGGCGCGACGCCGACGACGGTACCGTTGGCGCCCACGATGCCGGCCACGTGGGTACCGTGCCCGTTGCAATCGTTCGGGAACTCGTCCGGCATCGGGTAAGGATTGAGGTTGGCGTCGTACGCGTCGCCAACGAAGTCGTAGCCGTACTCGACGCGGTAGCCGCGGCCGAACCCGCCGCCGAGATCGGGGTGCTCGTAGTCGATGCCCGTGTCCATCACGGCGACCTTGATGCCAGCGCCGGTGTAGCCACCCTCCTCCTGGGCGACGTCGGCGCCGGTCATCGCGAGCGCGTTGACCAGATCCGGTGTCGCGCTGGCTTCGGTCTCGGGGATCGACACCGTGACCACCGGGAACACCGCGGCGACACCGGGGAGGCGCCCGAGCTTCGCTGCGTCCACGCTACTCGCGTTCACCGAGAGCCCGTTGAACAGCGTCCCGAAGTCGTAACGCTGTTGGTACGCGACGCGCTCGGCCAACGCCTGGCTGCGGAACAGCGCGCGCTCGTTCGCCTGCACGCCCGACGAACCACCGCGAACCGTCGCCGGCGACTCGAACTGCACGAACCACGCACCGAACGCCTCGACCTCTCCCAACACCGCGGCGCCGCGTGCCGCCGTGGCGACCTCGACGTCGGGTACGGACACGTCCTGCGTCTGTCCGCAGGCGGCCAGTAGCAGCACTACCGCGCCGACCCAAACCCATCTCCACACTCGCCCCATCATCGGACCTCCCTGTCCGTCGCGCGGCCGCAGTGGCCGAGCGTTCACGCCCCGGAGCGCGGCGTCGCTCAATCCCGGGATGGGTCGGGCGTACATCCACGAAGGTTGCGTACGGCAGATTACATGTGAGAGCCGTGAGGTTGGATGAGAACGTCACGCCACGGCGCGTGAACGAGGCAATCAAAGTGAGAAGTGCGGAGTCAGATGCTTTCCGCGTGCACACCGAGCCACCAGCTTCGCAGCAC
>JAGXHO010000259.1 GCA_024636105.1 Trueperaceae bacterium
CCACCTGCGGGTGGACAAGGTTGAGCGCGACGGGCGTACCGTCACGCGGGTGGACGCCCTCGCCGGCGAGGAGCGGGTGCGTGAGCTCGCCCGCATGCTCGCGGGCGATGACGGCGCGGCCGCGCTCGAGCACGCGCGCACGCTGCTCGCCGATCCCGGCGCAGCCCGCTAGGGGCGGCCGACCCTAGAGGGCGGCGAACGCCGCGAGCAAGGCGTCGACGTCGCTCGCATCGGTGTAGTGCACCGCGCTGGCGCGCAGCGAGCCACCACGCGCCTCGAGCCCCAGCTCCCGGTACATGAGGTCGTACGCGTACGAGTGCCCCGCGGCGACGGCGATCCCCGCGTCGGCGAGGGCTAGGGCGACGTCCGCAGGGTCGCGTTGCGGGTGGTTGAAGGCCACGGTCGCCGTCCGACCCTCCACCCCCGGCAGGCCGTAGCGGTCGGCCCCCGAGCGGTCCAGACCGCGCAGCAGGCGCTCGGTCAACGCCGCCTCGTGGGTCGCCACGGCCGCGTACACGGCGGCCCAGCGCGCGCGCTCGGTGCCGGCAGGGACGTCGAGCGCGTCGGCTACGTCGCCGAGGTGGTCGAGCGCCGCCCCCCAACCGAGGATCGCCTCGTGCGACTGCGTGCCCGGCTCCCAGGCGATCGGATCGAGCGGGTCGTGGAACGCCAGCCGCGGCGCCGCGAGGCGCGCGCGGAGCGCCGGCGCCAGGTACAGAGCGCCCAGGTGGGGGGCGAAGGTCTTGTACGGGCTGAACACCGCACCGTCCAGCCCCCACGCGGCGACGTCGGGGAGCGCGTGCGGCGCCAAGTGCACCAGGTCGGCGAACGACCAGGCCCCCGCCGCGCGCACCACGTCGACCACCTCGCCCACGGGCACCAGCGTGCCGAGGGCGTTCGAGGCGCCCGTGAAGGCGACGAGCCGCGTGCGCGGCCCGAGCAGCGCGCGCAGGTCGTCGAGTTCGAGCACCCCGAAGGGCGGGCGCGGGCGCCACGTCCGCACGACGACGCCGCGCGCCGCGAGCTGCCGCCAGGGATCGACGTTGGCGTGGTGGTCGAGCGACGTGACCACCACCTCGTCTCCGACCGCCAGCGCGTCGCCCACGGACCGCGCGAGGAGCGTCACGAGCGTCGTGGCGTTGGGTCCGAACGCCACGTGCTCGGGCGCGGACGCGCCGAGGAACGAGGCGGTCCGCGCCCGCACGGCCTCTTTGCGCGCGGTCACGCGGCGGCTCGGTGCGTAGGCACCCCCCTTGTTCACCTGCAGCGTCACGAGCGCCTCCGCCACGGCCTCGATGACGCGGTCGGGGAGTTGCGCGCCGGAAGCGTTGTCGAGGTACACGAGCTCGGCTCGGCGCAGCGCCGGGAAGCGGGCGCGGATCGACGCGACCGGAAACGGGTCCATGCATGAGCGTACCGCGCGCTCGGGAGCGTTAGGCTGGGGCCATGTACGACGCGGAAGGTTTCGACGACGGTCCCCCCTGCCCGGAGTGCGGCTTCGAACCGAGCCGGCGCTACGCGTACGCGGAGGGGTTCGAAGAGCACGAGTGCCCACGCTGCGGCTGGCGCAGCGACGAGCAAGCGCTCGCCGATCTGCGCCGCGCTACGGGCGACCTCCTCGAGGGCGACGGCGCGGCGAGCGCACCGCCACTCGGGCGGCCGCTGCGCGCCTGACCCCAATCCACCCCCGCGCGTCCGGCGGCGCGGGCGGTTCTCCGAGGCCGCGAGCGGCCGAAGCCGGAAGGAGGAGCGTGTGCATGGAGGTACGAGTCGTGTTGAGCTCGGATGAGATCGTCCGCGGCCTCAAGCACTACCGCCGAATCGCCAAGCAGGACGTGCTGCGCGCGTCCGAGACGCCCGACCCCGACGCGTCGCTGCGCCACGCCGAGGCGCGGCGCGGCGTCTACGCCGACCTCGCCGAGGTCGCCGAACGCGAGGGGCCGCAGGCGGTCGTTCGCACCGCGCTGGTTCGGTACGAGAAGCTCCCGTTCGTCACGGGCAGCACGGCCCCGGAGCACGTGGAGATCCGCGCGCACGAGAACGCGCTCGAGAACTTCTTCCTGATGATCGGTCTCGAACCCAAGGTGCGTCGCGAGGCGCGGAGCAAGCGTCCACCGCTCGGGTCCGCCGCCGCCGACGCCACCGCGACCGCGAGCGCATCCGCGGAACCGGGCGCCGACGCTTCGTGACGCTCGCCGACCTCGAACGCCGGGCGGCGCACAAGCCGCCGGCGCTGGCCGAACTTTCCCAGCACCTCGTGTTCGGCGAGGGCGCCCCCGACGCCGACCTGATGATCGTCGGCGAGGCCCCCGGCGAGGACGAGGACCTGAGCGGTCGCCCCTTCGTCGGTCGGGCCGGCCAGTTGCTCGACAAGGTGCTGGCCTCGGTGGAGATCGAGCGCGACGAGGTCTACGTCACGAACCTGGTCAAGCACCGCCCGCCGGCGAACCGGAACCCACGCCCTGAGGAGATCGCGGCGAGCACGCCGCTCCTCCTCGAGCAGATCAGGCTCGTGCGACCGCAAGTGATCGTGCCGCTCGGGAACGTGCCCACGCAGTGGTTCCTCGACACCAAGGAGGGCATCACCAAACTTCGGGGACGCTGGGCCGACTGGCACGGGGTCCGGCTGCTGCCGATGTACCACCCGGCGTACTTGCTCCGGAACCCGACGCGGGAGGCCGGCGGCCCCAAGTGGCACACCTGGCAGGACATGCGCGCGCTCAAGGCGGTGCTCGACGAACTCGGTCCCAAGCAGGGGCCGCTCGTCGTCGACACCGCGGCCCCGACCCCGCTGTTCTGACCCCGCCGTACGGACCCGCCGTACGGACCCCCCGGAGGACCCCCGTGCCCGACCCTCGCTTCATCGGCCTCGTCCATTCGCTGCGCAGCTCCGCCGAGGCGGCGTTGGGCGACCTGGCCTCGCCGATGGTCACGCGGCTCGCGCGCGACGGCGCGCTGGCGCGCTCGACCGCCACGCGCAGCCTCGGGTTGCTCGACCTGCTGTTCGAGAAGACCCGAGGCAACCTCGACGCCACCGAACGCGAAGCGCTCGTGCGCGCGCGCGAGGCGGTGCGCACGGCGCTCGCCGCGACCGAACCCGCCGGCGTGGACGATGCGACGTCCGACAGCGACGTCGCCACGGACCCCGCCCGCCCGGTGAACTGAGTGCGTGCGCTCGTGCAGCGCGTCGCCCGAGCCGAGGTGCGGCTCGCCGGCGAGGGCGGCGTGGTCGGTGCGATCGACCGCGGCTTCCTGGTGCTCCTCGGGGTCGCGCCTGGCGACGGCGCCGACGAGGTGGCGTGGGTGGCCGACAAGATCGCCCACCTGCGCGTGTTCGAGGACGACGACGGCAAGATGAACCGGGCACTGGCCGACGTGGGCGGCGGCGTGCTCGTGGTCTCCCAGTTCACGCTCTACGGCGACGTCCGTGGCGGCCGCCGGCCGGGCTTCGCGGCGGCGGCCCGCCCGGACGTCGCGGAACCGCGCTACCTCGAGGTCATCGAGCGGCTGCGCGGGCACGGGCTCACCGTGGCCACGGGGGCGTTCGGACGCGCCATGCACGTCGAGTCGGTCAACGACGGGCCCGTGACGCTCTGGCTCGACACCGACGTTCGCTGAGCGACGGGCGCTGAAGCGATGCTCGCCGCACCGTGGCTCAGGCGCCGGCGCGCGCGGCCGCCGGCAGCGCCGCGGCCCCCTCGAAGGCGTTCACCTCGTCGATGAAGCGCCGGAACAGGTAGCTCGCGTCGTGCGGCCCGGGGCTCGCCTCGGGGTGGTACTGCACGCTGAAGACCGGGTAGCGCTGGTGCGCCATGCCCTCGAGCGTGCCGTCGTTGAGGTTCACGTGGGTGGCGACGAACTGCCGACCCGGGATCGAGTCGATGTCCACGGCGTAGTTGTGGTTCTGGCTCGTGATCTCGACCTCCCCCGTGATCACGTTCTTGACCGGCGTGTTCGCCCCGTGGTGGCCGTGCGTGAGCTTGTACGTCCGGCCGCCGACGGCCAACCCCAGGAGCTGATGGCCCATGCAGATGCCGTACGTCGGCAGCAGCCCGAGCAGCTGCCAGACGGTGTCGTGGGCGTACTTCGGACCATCGGGGTCGCCCGGACCGTTCGAGAGCACGAGGCCGTAGGGGTCGAGCGCCATGATCTGCGCCGGCGTCGTCTGAGCCGGCACGACGATCACCTCGGCCCCCGCTTGCTCGAGCTTGTACACGATCGAGTGCTTGATGCCGAAGTCGACGACCACCACGCGTGGGTTCTCGCGGAACGTCGGCCGGGCGTACGGCAACGGGGTGGTGACCTCGGGGGTCATGTCGCGGCCGTCGATGTCGGGGTGCGCCCGCGCTTCGCCGACCAGCTCGGCCTCGAGGGCGTCGTCGGTGGCGCCGTGGTGGATCACGCCCTTGATCACACCGCCGGTCCGGAGCCGCCGCGTGAGGGCGCGGGTATCGATGCCCTCGATGCCCACGATGCCGTGCTGGGTCATGAACGAACGCAGGTCCTGGTTGGCGCGGTGGTTGGACGCGGCGCGGGCGAACTCGCGGACGATGAACCCGCGCGCGTACGGTTTGTTCGATTCCATGTCGTAGACCGACACGCCGTAGTTGCCGATGTGCGGGTAGGTCATGGTCACGATCTGCCCGTGGTACGAGGGGTCGGTCAAGATCTCCTGGTACCCGGTCATCGAGGTGTTGAAGACGATCTCGCCCACGGTGCGGCCGGGGTGACCGAACGCGTACCCGTAGTAGACGGTGCCGTCCTCGAGAGCGAGTACGGCGGGCGGTTTGCGCAGCAGGGCCAAGGCACGTCCCTCCGGCCGCAGAGCGTAGCACGCGGCCGTGCGGCCTGGGCCAGCGGCCGTCCGCGGGCGCGCCCGCCCGCGCCACGCTGCTACGCTTCGCTGCAGGGAGGCACGCATGACGACCCCCGAATCCGAACCCCCGGCCCGCTCGGGCCTCTACGTGGTGATGTACAGCGTCCACGGGCTGATCCGCGGCCACGACCTGGAGCTCGGCCGCGACGCCGACACCGGCGGCCAGACCAAGTACGTCGTCGAACTCGCGCGCGCCCTCGCTCAACGCCCCGAGATCGACGCGGTCGATCTCGTCACCCGGCGCATCGAGGACGCCGACGTCTCCGACGACTATGCCGAGGAGCTCGAGGACCTCGGCGACGGCGCGCGCATCGTGCGGCTCCGCTTCGGAGGCGGCCGCTACCGCCAGAAGGAAGCGCTCTGGCCGCACCTCGACGAACTGGTCGCGGAGTCGCTGCGCTTCTTCCGGGCCCAAGGCCGGCGGCCCGACCTGATCCACGGCCACTACGCCGACGCCGGGGATGTGGCGCGCGAGCTCGCCGCCCGGCTGGGCACGCCGCTCGTCGTCACCGGCCACAGCCTCGGCCGCAACAAGCGGCAGGTGCTCGAACGCGCCGGCGTCGAGGCGGGGGCGATGGAGCAGCGCTACCGGCTCGACCACCGCATCGACATCGAGGAGCGCCTGCTCCGCGACGCCGATCTGGTCATCGCAAGCACGCGCCACGAGGTCGAGCACGGCTACGAGCTCTACGAGGCGTCCAAGGACGCGACCTTCGAGGTGCTCGCGCCCGGCATCGACGTCGACCGCTTCTACCCCTATTACCACGACCTCGACGAGGGCTTCGACCCGGGCGAGCCGGTGCGGCGCGCGCGCGTCCGGATGCGGCGCGAGATCGCGCGCTTCCTCAACCGACCCGAGAAGCCGCTCATCCTGGCGGTCAGCCGACCGGACAAGCGCAAGAACATCGAGGGCCTCGTCACGGCGTACGGCGAGGATCCCGAGCTGCAGCAGATCGCGAACCTGGCGATCTTCGCAGGGGTCCGGAAGGACATCCGCTCGATGAGCGACAACGAGCGCGAGGTGCTCACCGAACTCCTGCTCCTGATGGACCGGTACGACCTCTACGGGAAGATGGCGCTGCCCAAGCGGCACGAGCCCGACGTCGACATCCCCGTCCTCTACCGCATCGCGGCGGCGAGCGGCGGCGTCTTCATCAACCCGGCGCTCGTCGAGAACTTCGGCATCACGCTGATCGAAGCCGCGTCCTCGGGTCTGCCCATCGTTTCCACGGACCACGGCGGCCCCAAGGACATCGTGGCCGCGACCGACGCCGGCCTCCTCGTCGACGCCCGCGACACCGCGCAGATCCAGGCGGCGCTGCGCACGCTGCTCGTCGACCGCGAGGCATGGGAGCGCCATTCGGCAGCCGGCGCCGAGGGGGTGCGCCGCACGTTCTCGTGGAGCGCCCACGCGGAGCACTACCTCGCGGCGATCGAGCCGTTCCTGGACGCCACGCCGACCGCACCCTGGCGCACCGACGTCGCCGCCCGCTTGCGCCCCGACCGACCGTGGTTGATCAGCGACGTCGACCACACGCTCATCGACGACGAAGCCGATGGCGATCCGGAAGCGCTCGCCGCGCTCGCGCGCGACCTCCGCACGCACGACGTGGTCTTCGGCGTCGCGACGGGGCGTTCGCTGGCGCTGCTCGATCGCGCGTTGCGCGACCACGCGGTGCCGCCCCCCGCCGTCGCGATCACCGATGTCGGGACCGCCATCCACTACGCCCGCCATGATGGCGATGGCGACGGCCCGAGGTGGATCGTGGAGCGCGGCTGGGCCGGGCACGTCCGCAGCGGCTGGGACGCGGACGCGGTCGCCGAAGCGCTCGCCCGCGTGCGCAGCCTCGAACCGCAGCCCGACGAGGCGCGCACCGACGTCAAGCTGAGCTACCTGGCGGAGGACGCGCTGGAGATGGCCGACCACCTGCGGGCGACCCTGCGCGACGCCGGCATCAAGGCGACCGTGATCGGCTCGCGCGGCAACCTCCTCGACGTGCTGCCGCCCAAGGCCTCCAAGGGCAAAGCCATCAAATGGCTGACCCGGCTGTGGGGCGCACCTGCCGAGCGGGTGGCCGTCGCCGGCGACTCCGGCAACGACCTCGAGATGCTCACGGGGCCGTTCCGCGGGATCGTCGTGGCGAACCACGCCCCGGAGCTCGATGCGCTGCGCGGCCGGCGCGGGGTGCACGTGTCCGAGCGGACGTACGCGGCCGGGGTGCGCGAGGGGCTGCGCGCCTGGGGGCTGCTGGACGGTGCACCGTGACGAGGGGCGGGGCGATCCTCAGGCGGACGTAGCGGCGTCGAAGGTGCGTCCGCGGGCGACCGTATGGGGTGCGACCACGGCCCCCTCGAGCACGTCGCAGGCGCTCAGGTGCGCGTACGCGCCGATGCGCGCACCTTCGCCGACACGGGTGCCGGCCGCGAGCACGACGCCCGGCTCCAGGGTCACGTCGACGGAGAGCGCCACGTCGGCGTCGAGAAAGACGCTCCCGGGGTCCACCATCGTCACGCCGGCCGTCAGCCAACGGCGCCGCAGCCGGTCGCGCAACAGCTGGTCGGCCAGGGCGAGCTGCAACCGGTCGTTGACGCCGACGAGCCGGCGGGTCTCGTCGTCGGCGCGCACCGCGCGCACCCGGCGACCGTCTTGCAGGTACGCGACCACCAGGTCGGTCAGGTAGACCTCGCCGGCGGCGTTGGCGTGGCCGAGCGTCGGCAACAGGTCCCAGAGGCGTTCGTCGAAGGCGTAGGTACCCGGGTTGATCTCGCGCAAGGCGCGGGTGGCCTCGTCGGCGTCGCGCTCCTCGACGATCGCGCGCACGCCGCCATCGCGGCCGCGCACGACGCGCCCCATCCCGCTCGGATCGTCGGCGTCGACGGTGAGCAGCGTCATCCCCTCGCCCCCTGCGGTCGCGTGCGCGTCGAGCAACCGAGCGAGCGAGGACGCCTCGACCAAGGGCCCGTCGCCGTTGAGCACGACGACCGGTCCCGGGTGGCCGGCGAGCGCTTCGGCGCACACCGCGACCGCGTCGCCGGTGCCGCGCTGCCGCTCCTGCACCACGAACCCGACGCCAGCGTCTGCGAATCGCTCGCGGACCGCTTCCGCGCCGTGGCCGATCACGACGAGGAGCGGTTCGGGGTCGAGCGTGCGGGCGGCGTCGAGCACGTGGGCGAGCAATGGGGCACCGGCGGCCTCGTGCAGAACCTTGGGAAGGCGGGAGCGCATCCGCGTTCCCTGACCCGCGGCCAGGACCACCACGGCGGGGCGCGGTCCTACCGTGCTCACGCCTTCGCCCCGCGGGTCCAGAGCAGGTACGCCGCGACGAGCACGATCGGCACGCTCACGAGCTGGGTCAGCGTGAACAGGCCGACGCCGCCGACCGGATCGAGGTAGACCGACCAGAACAGCGGGTTGTCGCGGAAGGGCTCCTCGATCACGCCGCGGAGCAGCGAGTACCACAGCACCATGTGGAGGAACACGGCGCCCGGCGCCCGGGTGCGCGCGAGCGCCCAGGCGATCACCGCGATCAGGATCACCCCGACGAGCATCCCGTAGACGGGCGTCAGGTGCACGACGCAGGGCTCGCCGAAGGGCACGGTGCGGCACACGGGTGGCGCGTACTGCCAGAGCGGGTCGCCGAACACGGCGCGGCCGAAGGCACCGAAGGTGGGGGTTCCGGGGTCGGGCCAGGCGAACCCGATCGGCCAGGTCGTGAGCCGGCCCCCGGTGTCGGTCCCGTTCATGAGGTTGCCGATGCGCCCACCGATGATGCCGAAGGCGGCGATCGGCGAGAGCACGTCGAGGTAGCGCCAGGCGTCGTACCCCTTGCGGCGCGCCTGCCAGGCGAGCACCGCCACGATGCCGGCGATGCCGCCGTGGATGCTGATCCCGCCCTCCCAAACCGCGAAGGCCCGGAGCGGATCGCCCCCGGGTCCGAAGTACGCGCTCGGGCTCGTGAGGACGTAGACGAGGCGCGCGCCGAGGATGCCGGCACCGACCATCCAAGGCGCCATGTCGAGGAGCCATTCGCCGTCGAGGCCGCGCGCGGCGGCCGCACGCAGCGTCCAAGCCGTGCCGGCGACCACGCCGAGGGCGATGAGCACGCCGTACCAGCGCAGCGCGAGGGGGCCGATCGTCACGAGGATGGGGTCCATGGTTCTCCCTGTCTGGATGCGACCGGTCGCCCAAGCGGCGCCGGGCGCACCGCGGATGCTACCAGGCGCCGCCGGACCTGCGTCGAAGCCCTGGGCCCGGGCCGCGCCATCGGCTCAACCGGTGATCAGGCGCCCGATCACGACCACCCCGATCAC
Source organism: Trueperaceae bacterium (assembly GCA_024636105.1). The sequence continues at coordinate 9,188 of JAGXHO010000259.1, forward strand.
CACGACGATCACGAGCTTGCCCCCGACGCCGGCGAGCGTCCCCAGCAGCGCTCCGACCCCGGCGCGCCAAGCGTCGGGCGGCGTGCGACCCGCGAGCAGCTCCGCGAGCGTCGCGCCGAGGAGGGCGCCGGCCAGGAACCCCCATGGCGGCAGCACGATCAAGCCGACGAAGGACCCGATGATGCCGCCCCACAAGCCCGCTCGGCCGGCGCCGAAGCGCTTCGCACCGACCCAGTTGCCCAGCAGATCGAACCCCTGGGCGATCGCGGTGAGGACGGCCACCCACACGATCGTCGGCACGTCGATGCGCTCGAACCCCGTCATCCAGCCGGCGAGGATCACGGCCACGAGCGCGACCGGCGTCCCGGGCAGCACCGGCAGGACCACGCCGGCACCCGCCACCGCCAGCCCGAGGAGCACCACCACCCACGCGCCGACGGTCGCCACCATGGTCAGATCGGGTCGCGGCCGGCCGGCCGGCCGTGCACCGCATCGGACGCCGCCGCCAGCACGGGCGCGACCGCCGCGAGCGCGGCGCGCGCCGCTTCGGGCGAACCCGGCAGGTTGACGACCAGGGTGCCGCGGCGCACGCCGGCCACGCCGCGATCGAGGAGCGCACGAGCGTCGCCGCGCGCCGCCGCGACGCGCATCGCCTCGGCGATCCCGGGGATCTCGCGCTCGACGACCTCGAGCGTCGCCTCGGGCGCGCGGTCGCGCGGCGCGAGGCCGATGCCGCCGATGCTCAGGACCAGGTCGATGGCGTCGTCCTCGGTGAGCAAGCGCAGTTTGGCGCGGATGAGGGCCTGTTCGTCCGGCACCACCTGGTAGTCGACCTCGACGAACGGTCCGGCGGCGAGCACCTCACGGATCGCCTGGACCGCCCGGTCTTCGTGCTGGCCGGCGCCGGTTCGGTCGGCGACGCTCAAGAGCGCGGTTCGAATCATGCGGTCATCGTAGCGCGCTCGCGTTGCGCGCGCCGCGGCCAGCGGGTAGCCTTACCCGGTTTCGACGGTCGCGACGGCGCTCGCCGCGCGCAGACCCTCCAGGAGGTCCCCGATGAAGATCCACGAGTACCAGGCGAAGGCGCTGCTCGCCGCGCGCGGCATCGCCGTACCGCAAGGGCGCGTCGCGCAGAGCGTCGACGAGGCGGTCGCCGCGGTGCGCCCGCTCGTCGAGGCGAGCGGCGTCCCCGTCGTCGTCGTGAAGTCGCAGATCCATGCGGGCGGTCGCGGCAAGGGCCGCTTCCAGGAGCACCCGGACCTCGGCGGCGTCAACGTCGTGCTGGACGGCCGCGGCGGCGACCTCGCGGCGGCCGAGGCGAAGGTGCGCGCGTTGGCCGAACGGATGCTCGGGAGCACCCTCGTCACGGTCCAGACCGGTCCCGAGGGCAAGCTCGTCCAGCGCCTCTACGTCGAACAGGGCGTCGACATCGCCCGCGAGCTGTACGTCTCCGTCGTGCTCGATCGCGCCAGGGGCCGCAACGTGGTGATCGCCTCCACCGAGGGCGGCACCGAGATCGAAGAGGTGGCCGAGCACACCCCCGAGAAGATCCTGCGCGAGACCGTCGACCCCGCGATCGGCCTCGCGCCGTTCCAGGCTCGGCGCCTCGCCTTCGCGCTCGGCCTCGAGGGCGCCGCGCTCGCGAAGGGCGTCGGCTTCCTGACGGCGCTCGAACGGGCCGCGGTCGACCTCGACACCGACCTCCTCGAGGTCAACCCGCTCGTGGTCACGAGCGCGGGCGACGTCCTGGCCCTGGACGCCAAGATGTCGATCGACGCCAACGCGATCTACCGGCACGACGACGTGGCCGCGTTGCGGGACCTGGCCGAGGAGGACCCGGCCGAGGTCGAGGCGTCCAAGTACGGCCTGTCGTTCATCAAGCTCGACGGCACGATCGGCTGCCTGGTGAACGGCGCCGGCCTCGCGATGTCGACGATGGACATCATCCAGCACGAGGGCGGCAGCCCGGCGAACTTCCTGGACGTCGGCGGCAGCGCCACCACCGAGAACGTCACCGCAGCGTTCAAGATCATCACCCGCGACCCCAACGTGAAGGGGATCTTCGTCAACATCTTCGGCGGCATCATGCGCTGCGACACCATCGCCAACGGCGTGGTCGAGGCGGTGAAGGACGTCGGCCTCCAGGTGCCGCTCGTCGTGCGCCTCGAAGGAACGAACGTCGAGCTCGGCCGCCGCATCATTGAGGAGGCCGGCATCCCCGGCATTCAGTCGGCGACCGACATGCGCGACGGCGCCCGCAAGATCGTGGAGGCCACCCGATGAGCTCGTTCGTCGACCGCACCACCAAGGTGCTCGTGCAGGGCCTGGGCAAGACCGGGCAGTTCCACACCGACAAGGCGATCGCCTACGGCACCCAGATGGTCGGCGCCGTGCACCCCGGACGCGGCGGCACGACGCACCGCTTCGAAGGGGCGACCGATCCGTCCGGCGTGCCGGGGCGACCCGACACCTACGCCGTCGACCTCCCCGTCTTCGACACGGTCCGGGACGCGGTCGCGGCCACCGGCGCCGACGTCAGCGTGGTCTACGTGCCGCCGGCCGGAGCGGCCGACGCGATCATGGAGGCCGCCGAAGCCGGTCTGCGCCTCGTCCTGTGCATCACCGAGGGCATCCCGGTCCAGGACATGGTGCGCGTGAAGCGCTACCTGGAGGGCACGCCGACCCGTTTGATCGGCCCCAACTGCCCAGGCGTCATCACGCCGCGCGCCTGCAAGATCGGCATCATGCCGGGCTACATCCACGAAGTCGGCCGCGTGGCCGTCGTCAGCCGCTCGGGAACGCTGACGTACGAAGCGGTCAAGCAGTTGACCGACGTCGGCCTGGGCGAGACGACGGCGGTCGGCATCGGCGGTGATCCGGTGAACGGTACGTCGTTCGTCGACGTGCTGAAGGTCTTCAACGAGGACCCCGCGACCGAAGCGGTCATGCTCATCGGCGAGATCGGCGGCAGTGCCGAAGAAGAAGCCGCGGCGTGGATCTCCGCCCACATGACCAAGCCCGTCGCCGGCTTCATCGCCGGCACGACCGCCCCTCCCGGCAAGCGGATGGGCCACGCGGGTGCGATCGTGGCGGGCGGCAAGGGGACCGCGGCGGACAAGATCGCCGCCCTCGAGGCCGCCGGCGTGGTGATCGCGCCGACCCCGACCGACATGGGTGCCGCCGTCCAGGAGGCGATGCGCCGCAAAGGCCTGCTCTGACCTCCGCCCCGCCGGTGCGGGGTCGCTTCGCACCCTCCCCCACCGGCTCGCTGCATCTGGGCAACGCCCGCACCGCCCTCCTCGCCTGGGCCTCGGCCCGGGCGCAGGGGGGCGCCTTCGTGCTGCGGGTCGAGGACCTCGACCCGCCCCGCACCGTCGCCGCGGCTGTGGCCGGCAACCTCGACGAGCTCCGCTGGCTGGACCTCGACTGGGACGAGGGGCCGGACGTGGGCGGCGCGCACGGTCCGTACCTTCAGAGCGAGCGCGACGCGCACTACGCCGCAGCGCTCGCCGGGCTCGAGGCGGCCGGTCGCCTGAGCGAGGACTGGCTCTCGCGCAAGGAGCTGCGCGACGCGCCGTCGGCGCCGCACGGCGCACCTGGACCGGTCTACGGAGCGCGTGCGCGCGCGCGCTCCGCACGCCTCGCCGACGCGCGCCGGTCCGAGGGGCGCACGCCGTCGTGGCGGGTGCGCTTCGAGCCCGGCGCGGTCGTCGCCGACGACGTTCGCCTCGGTCGGCGCGCGTTCGACGTGGCCACGGACGTCGGCGACCTGCTCGTCCGGCGCAGCGACGGCCTGTGGGCCTACGCGCTGGCGGTCGTGGTGGACGACGCCGCGATGGGCATCACCGAGGTGGTGCGCGGCGACGACCTGTGGGACGCGACCGGGGCGCAGGTCGCCCTCGCGGCGGCCCTCGGGCATCCGGCGCCCCGCTACGGACACGTGCCACTGCTCCTGGACGCGGCCGGCAGCCGGCTGGCCAAGCGCCGAGGCGCGGCGACCCTCGACGCGTACCGCGCCGATGGCGTCGACCCACAGCGAGTGGTCGGGGCCCTCGCGGCGACCGCCGGTCTGATCGAGGAGCCGCGGCCGATCCATCCGCGCGAGCTGGTCGCCGGGTTCGACCTCACGCGCCTGACGCCGGTCCCGGCGTCCTGGACCGAGGCGCTCGAGGCCTGGGTGCGCGGCGGGTGAGCGACGCACGCCGCGGCGACCGCGCGTCACCGTCGGCCGGAGGCTGGCGCCGGCACGGCGCGGCGGGTAGACTCCGCGCCATGCGACCCCGCGCGCGCGTCCGCACCCGCCGCACCTTCAAGGTGCGCCACCAGTTCTGGTGGCGGTGGACGACGCCCACCTGAAGCCGGCCTCCCGACGTCGAGGCCGGGCGCCCGTCCCCCTTCGCCCCGACTGCCTCCTGGAGGACCCATGTTCCCGATGCCCGACGCCCGCGGCCGCTTCGGCCCCTACGGCGGACGCTACGTTCCCGAGACCCTGATCCCCGCCCTCGACGAGCTCGAGGCGGGCTACCGCGCCGCGATGGCCGACCCGGCGTTCCGCGCCGAGCTCGACCGCCGCCTGCACGACGTCGGTCGCCCGAGCATGCTCACGCGCGCCGAGCGCCTGGGCGCCCACGTCGGCGGGGCGCACGTGTACCTCAAGCGCGAGGACCTCAACCACACCGGCGCGCACAAGATCAACAACACCATCGGCCAGGTGCTGCTCGCGCGGCGCATGGGCAAGCAGCGCGTGATCGCCGAGACCGGCGCCGGGCAGCACGGCGTCGCGACCGCGACCGCGGCGGCCCTGTTCGGGCTCGACTGCGTCGTCTACATGGGCGAGGAGGACGTGCGGCGGCAAGAGCTCAACGTGGTCCGGATGCGGCTCCTCGGCGCCGAGGTGCGCCCGGTTCGCAGCGGGACCCGCACCCTCAAGGACGCCACGAACGAGGCCATCCGCGACTGGGTCACGAACGTGCGCACGACGTTCTACGTGATCGGCTCGGTGGTGGGCCCGCACCCGTACCCGATGATGGTGCGCGACTTCCAGAGCGTGATCGGCCGCGAGACCATGGACCAGCTCGAGGCCGCCGAAGGGCGGCGCAGCCCCGACCTCGCGGTGGCGTGCGTCGGTGGCGGTTCGAACGCGATCGGTCTGTTCGCGCCGTACGCCTACCTCCCCGCCGAGGAGCGGCCGCGGATGGTCGGCGTCGAGGCCGCCGGCCACGGGGTGGCGAGCGGATCCCACGCCGCGTCGATCACCGGCGGACGGCGCGGGGTCCTCCACGGGGCCCTCATGTACCTGCTGCACGATGCCGACGGCCAGATCGCCCCCGCCCACAGCGTCTCGGCCGGCCTCGACTACCCAGGCGTCGGACCCGAGCACGCTTACTACCACGACGAGGGGATCGCGGAGTACGTCGCCATCGACGACCGGGCGGCGCTCGCCGCCTTCCGCACGGTGGCCCGCCTCGAAGGCATCATCCCGGCGCTCGAGACCGCGCACGCGTTCGCCTACGTGCTCGACGAGGCGCCCAAGCTCGGGCCGGACGCCGTGATCGTGGTCAACCTCTCCGGACGCGGCGACAAGGACGTCCAGGAGGTCGTGCGCGTCGAGACGGCCCAGGCCGCCGAGGCGGCGGCGTGACCGCGCCCGAAGCCGGTGC
>JAGXHO010000260.1 GCA_024636105.1 Trueperaceae bacterium
CCTCGCGCCCCTTCAGGAAGCGCACGAGCTTGGGGTTAGGCTCGAACCCGTCGGGCACCGCCGCCAGCGCTCGGAGCAGGCGCTCGGCCTCGCCCCGCTCGATCGCCGTGGCGGCGTCGGGCGCGTCGGCGTCGCTGCCGCCTCGGTACGGCTTCCAAAGGCCCTCGAAGGCGCTGTAGGTCGGCTTGAAATCGTCCCCCCGCGCAACCGAGAGCTCGTGCTCGAGGTGCTCGCGCCGCGCTTCGGCGATCGCGTCCGCCTCCTCGCGGGTGACTTCGCCGAGGGTGAGCAGGCGCTCGAGGTACCCCTCGCGTACGTTGGGGCGCCGGCGGATGTCGGCGTACATGCGCGGCTGCGTGAACGACGGCTCGTCGCCCTCGTTGTGGCCGAAGCGCCGGTAGGCGTACATGTCGATGACCACGTCGCGCTGGAACGTGCGGCGGAAGTCCATCGCCACCTCGATCACCTGCGCGACCGCCTCGGGGTCCTCGCCGTTCACGTGGAAGATGGGGCTCTGGAGCATCTTGGCGACGTCGCTGGCGTACGTCGTCGACCGTCCCTGTTCGGGGCCCGTCGTGAACCCGACCTGGTTGTTCACGATCACGTGCAGCGTCCCGCCCACGCGGTACCCGGCGAGTTCGGACATGTTCAGCGTCTCCTGGACGATGCCCTCCCCGATGAACGCAGCGTCGCCGTGGATCAGCACGCACAACCCTTGGCTCCGCTCCTCGTCGCCCACCCGGTCCTGCTTGCCGCGCACCCGCCCCATCGCCACCGCGTTCACGAACTCGAGGTGCGACGGGTTGAAGGCGAGCGAAAGGTGCAGCTCGTGGCCCGCCTGGGTGGTCCAGTCGTTCGAGTACCCGAGGTGGTACTTGACGTCGCCACGCCCCCAGTTCATCTCGGGATCCTTGTCCTCGAACTCCCGGAAGATCGTGCGCGGGTGCTTGCCCATGATGTTCGCGAGCACGTTCAAGCGGCCGCGGTGGGCCATGCCGAAGACGACCTCGCGCACGCCCTGCGCCCCCGCCTTCTCGAGCGCCAGGTCGAGCAGCGGGATCAGGCTCTCCGACCCCTCGAGCGAGAAGCTCTTCGCCCCGACGAATTTCTTCTGGATGAACTCCTCGAAGATGACGGCGTCGGTCAGCTTGGTCAGGATGCGGAGCTGGGTCGCGCGGGAGAGCTCGAGGCGGTTGCGGGTGCGCTCCATCCGGGCCTGCAACCAGCGGCGCACCTCGAGGTTGTCGATGTGCATGAACTGGGCGCCGATCGAGCGCGTGTAGGTCGCGCGCAACGCCTCGTACACGTCGCCGACCGTCTTGGCGTCGTGGAAGGTGGTGTCGAGCACCGGCCGCCCGAGGTCGGCGTCGGTGATGCGGTAATAACCGAGTTCGAGTTCTGGAACATCGATCTTATCGCCGCCCAGAGGATTGAGATCGGCGACGCGATGACCGCGGACGCGGAAGTTGCGCACGAGCCGGTCGAGCCGCTGGTGGAGCTCGGCATCGGTCGTCCCACCGCCGTACCCGACGGCGGAGATCGGTGGAGCGAACAGCGTGCCGCGTCGGAATCGCGGACCCGTGCTGCTGCGACCGGTCAACCCGACCGCGGCCGCGCCATCGGGCCCCATGCGCTCGAACAGCGTGCGCCAGGACTCGGACACAGCGCCCGGATCGCGAAGGTACTCGAGGTAGAGGTCCTCGACGTACCCGAGGCTGGAGGCGTTCATGAGCTGGGAGCCGTCGTCCATGCGTTCCTCACGCCGATGCGCCACGACACCGGAAGCGCCGAGGCCGCCGTCGGGGATCGGGGATGGGTAGGGGCGCGACGGACGTCGGGCATGGCCGTCGCCGAACTGGGACATTTGTACCACGCGATGGGGAGACGGAGGCGCCCCAGCACACGGTTGGAGGCGGTCCCGTAGCCACCGGCCCATGGTAGACCGACCGCATGAGCCCCACCCCCGTGCCGACCCGCACCGAGCTCGAAGCTGCCGCTGTCCGCGTGGCCGCCAACGCCTTCCGGACGCCGCTCGTGCGGCTCCCCGTCGAGGGGGCGCCGGCGCCCGTATACGCGAAAGCCGAGAACCTGCAGCGCACCGGTTCGTTCAAGCTGCGCGGCGCCTCGAACTTCCTTGCGCGCCTGGCCCCCGACGTGCGTGCTCGGGGCGTGGTGACGCACTCGAGCGGCAACCACGCGCAGGGCGTCGCGTGCGCCGCCGCCCAGGCCGGGGTCCCGGCGACGATCGTGATCCCCGACGGCGCGCCCGAGATCAAGGTGCGCCGCACCGTGGCGTGGGGCGCCCGGGTGGTGCGCTGCGCGAACGACAAGGCCTCGCGGGAAGGAACCGCCGAGCGCCTCGCCGCCGAGCTCGGCGCGACCCTCGTGCCGCCCTACGACCACCCGTGGATCGTCGAGGGCCAGGCGAGCGTCGGCCTCGAGATCGTCCAGGACCTGCCCGACGTCGCGAACGTGCTCGTGTGCGTCGGCGGTGGCGGACTGCTCGCCGGCGTCGCGAGCGCGCTGCGTGCGCTGGGTTCCACCGCGAACGTCGTCGGCGTCGAGCCGACGCTGGCGGCGGACGCGGGCGCTTCGTTCCGCGCCGGGCGGATCGTCACCTGGTCGGCCGAGGACGTCGTGCGTACGGTCGCCGACGGGGTCCGCACCCAATCCCTCGGGGTGGTGAACTTCGACGTCATCCGCGCCACCGTCGACGCCTTCGTCGACGTGGGCGACGAGGCGATCCTCGACGGCGCGGCGTGGATGATGCGCGAGGCGCACCTGACGGTCGAACCCACCGGGGCGCTCGCCTTCGCCGCGTACCGGATGCTCGTCGCGGAAGGCGCACCGCTGCTGCGTCCCGGCCCGACGGTCGTGGTGCTCAGCGGCGGCAACGCCGACGGGGCGCGCCTCGCCGAGTTGGCGGTGCGGCCGCTCGGTTAGGATGCGCGGGTGACGCCGCTAGCGCTCCTCACGCTGCTCGGTTTCGGGTCGGTGGTCGTCCTGGCGCTCGCCCTGTGGACGCTGCTGGCTCCCGAGCGGCGTGCGCCCGATGCCCCCCGCCCCGAACGACCGCGGCCGCAGTCGAACGACGAGGTGCGCGGTGCGAAGGCGCGTTCCGAACCACGCGCGCGCCCCGCCGGCGAAGACGCGTTCGAACGCTTCCTGCGGGCGGGGCGCGACGACCCGAAGTAGTCCGTTCTAGCTCAAGCGGCGACGCCTTGGGCGAGCTCCTTGAGCCTGCCGTAGGCCGCTTCGGCCCGGGCCCGCATGGCGTCGTCCTGCGCCTTGCCGGCCATCATCAGGTGCATGTTCGCGTGGCGATCGACGTCGCCGAAGATCGACCCGAGCACGTCGACCTCCGCCGCCGAACGGAGCGACGCGTCGTCGCGGAACATGGTCGTGTACACGTACTCGAACTGCCGATCGCCGATCACGCCCGTCAGGTACTGCTCGAGGACATCGAGGTAGGGCTTGAGGTCGCTGGTGGAGGCGCTCGCCACCACGTCGACCGAGGCTCCGGCCGGAACGCGAGCGAAGCCATCCGCGAGCGCCTCCGACGTGATGCTCCAGTTGTCGAGATCGAACACCGCCGCACCGTCGCGGAACAAGATCACCTGCGGCGAGTGGTGCACGATGCCGGTGCGATCGGTGATCTGGTTCGACGCAGGGCGGTGCTCGACGACGCGGATCAGGCCCACCATCAGGTCGGGGCGCTCCTCGAGCTTCTCCTGGAGGAACCCGAAGCCCTGCATCGTCTTGTGGCAGGTCCCCGCCTTGAAGATGACGCTCGTGGGGTGGTCGGTCAAGAACGCGTCGACGTCGGCGGCGTCGGTCAGGGTCGCGATGCGGTCACGCAGCATGGGGCCTCCTAGGGGCGGGTCGAATCTTGAGCCCCATCATAGGGATAACGCGGGACGACCCCGTGTCGCGGCCGACCCAAATCCGAGGGCTCGGTGCGCGTGCTAGACTCTTCGTCGCCACCCGCCCGGCAGGGCGGTGCGTCGCCTGGAGGGGTGTCCGAGTGGTTGAAGGAGCTCGCCTGGAAAGCGGGTAAACGGGTCAAACCGTTTCGTGGGTTCGAATCCCACCCTCTCCGCCAAAACGCCGCCCCCGTGCTCTGCGCGGGGGCGGCGTCCGTCGTTGGCTCCGCCCACCCCATCACCCAGCGAACGCCACGAACCGGTCCTTCCCTTGCACCTTCGCCCGGTACATCGCCGTGTCGGCGAGCATCAGCAGTTCGGTGGCGTGGGTCGCATCGTTCGGGAACATCGCGGCGCCGACGCTGGCGCCGACGCGCACGCGACGACCGTCGAGGTCGTGCGGTGCCGTGAGGGCGTCGAGCACCTTCTGGGCGACCACGTCGACGTAGCCCGGATCGCGCAAGCCCGTGAGGGTGACCGTGAACTCGTCGCCCGCCAGCCGCGAGACGCCGTCGCCGTCGCGAAGAACGCCGCTCAGGCGCGCGGCAATCGACTGCAGGAGCGCGTCGCCCACGGCGTGCCCCCAGCGGTCGTTGACTTCCTTGAAGTCGTCGAGGTCGATGAACAGCAGCGCGACGAGGGTCCGTTCGCGGCGCGCGACCCGCAGCGCTTGCTCGAGGTGCTCGGTCATCAGGGTCCGGTTCGGTAGCCCGGTCAGGGGGTCGTAGACCGCGGCGGCTCGGGCGGTGCGGTAGCGCTCCACGGCTTCGGTCACGTCGCTCACGTTGAGCAGCTGCGCGACGTCCCCCCGCCACACCAGGGGCGCGACCCGCATCTCGAGCACGCGTTCGCCCGGTTGCAGCGCTCGGTCCACGTCGTGGGAGGCCGGCACGGCAGCTCCGACCACGAGCGTCCGCCGGTCGCCGATGGGCAGGCCGAACGGCGCGCCGACGAGCGCGCTGCGGTCGCGAGCCAACAGCGCGAGGGCCGACGCGTTGGCGAACACCACGGTTCCGGCCGCATCGACCACCAGCAGACCGTCGGCCATCGCGTCGTACATGGCGCGAAGGATCGGATCCGGCGGTTCCACCTCGAGGTCGTGCGCGTGCATGCCTCACGCTACCATCGACCCTTCGTTCGTAGTCGAAGCACGTAGTAGGCGACGGGGCCGGACGGCGGTCCAGCCCACGGCGCCGCGGCGCCGCCGGCCGTACCGTCACGGTCGTGCGTCCCGCCGCCCACGCCCGCGCCGCGGCGCTCGCGCGCGTCGCCAGCATCGACCCCACCGACTACGCGCGCACCCGCAACCACCTGCGCGGCGCCGTCACGCGCCTGTCGCCCTACCTCACCCACGGTCTGGTATCGGTCCCCGAGGTGCTGGCGGCGGTGGGACCGAACGCGGGCAAGCTGGCGCAGGAGCTCGGCTGGCGGGAGTTCTTCCACCTGGTGCACGAGCGCGAGGGGGCTTCGATCCTGCGCGACCGCTTCGGCCCGCAGCCCCGCTTGGCGCCGGACGCCGGACCCCGCACGTTGCCGGCCGCCCTCGTCGCCGGGCGCACCGGGATCGAGGCGATCGACGCCGCCGTGCGCGCGCTCGTCGACGAGGGCTACGTGCACAACCACGCACGCATGTGGCTGGCGAGCGTCGCGTGCCACCTGGGCGGCGCCGACTGGCGCGCCGGCGCGGCCTGGTTCCAGCACCACCTGCTCGACGGCGACCTCGCCTCGAACGCGCTGTCGTGGCAATGGGTGTCCGGGAGCGGGTCGTCGAAGCCGTACCTGGCCGACCAAGCCAACCTGAACCGCTTCGCGGACACCCGGCAGCGCGGCACCTTCCTCGACCGGCCGCGCGAGACGCTGCTCGCCGGACCGGTGCCCGAGGTGCTGCGCGAGAGCGTCGACCTCGAGCTGCCGACCGTGTTGCCGGACCTACCGCCCCCCGAACCGGACCCGATGCGCCCGCTCCTCGCCTACCACCCATGGGGCCTCGACCCCACCTGGCGCGCCGACGACGACGCGGAGCGCTGGCTGCTCCTCGAACCGTCCTTCTTCGCCCGCCACCCGTGGAGCGAGGCGCGGCTCGCCTGGGTGCTCGCAGCGGCGCGCGCCGTGCCGGGCTTGCAGGTGGGCGTCGGCGACGCGCGCGACGTCCTGGCGC
>JAGXHO010000261.1 GCA_024636105.1 Trueperaceae bacterium
CGGCGACGCCTTCGCGGCGGGGGTGCTCGCCGGCCTGGTCGCGCTGGGCGACGACCGCGAGGGCGCGCTCGCCTGGGGGGTGGCCGCGGCGGCTTTGAAGATGCACGTGGCGGGCGACCTGGCCCGTTTCGATGGCGACGCGGTCCGCGCGCTCGCGGCGCGCACGACCGCCGCCCCGGTCGACGGGGACGCCCAGGCGCCGTCCGCCCCCGAACCGACGCGCTGACCTCAGGCCCGACGGTAGCGCGCGAGCACCTGCGGGTCGGGCTCGAAGCCGAGGCCGGGCCCCTCGGGGACCGCGAAGGTGCCGCCGGGGCCGGGTTCGCCGAGCGGCGCCAACCAGGCGTCGGGCTTCACGTAGAGGTACTCGAGCTGGCGGACGCCGGGGAGCGCGGCGGCCAGCTGCAGGCTGGCGTGCATGCCGGGACCGTAGTAGGGCGAGTGCGGCAGCAGCGGCACGCCGGCGCGCGCGCAGGCCTCGGCGACGGCGAGGAACTCGCTGACGCCCCCCACCTTGGTCACGCTCGGCTGCGCGAAGTCCATGGCACCGGCGGCGAGCGCGTGTTCGAACTGCACGCTCGTGCACCAGTTCTCGCCGGCCGCGATCGGCAGGCCGTGGCCGCGCAGCGCCGCGAGCTGGGCGTACCCCTCGGGCGGGAAGATCGGCTCCTCGAGCCACGACGCCCCCTGCTCGATCAGCGGCTCGATGGCCTCGCGCGCGAAGGCATCGCTCCAGTTGCAGTTCACGTCGACCGACATCGGCACCCCGGCGCCGACCGCCGCGCGGCAGGCGCGCACGTGCGGCAGGGTGATCTCGTGCAGCTTGAGGTCGCGGAAGCCGCGCTCCAGCGCCTCGGCGCACACCCGCGGGGCGATGGCGTCGTCCGCGTAGCGCACCAGGCTGGCGTAGAAGGACACCGGCGCCGGCGCCGCATCGGAGGCCTCCCCCAGCCCTTCGGCGCGGAGCAGGCGGTGGAGCGGCAGCCCGGCGCGCTTCGCCTTGAGGTCCCACAGCGCGATGTCGACGCCCGAGATCGCGTACATGGTGACGCCATAGCGCCCGAACAGGTGCAGGCGCCTCTGCGTCGCGAGGTTCCAGGCGCGCACGTCGTCGACCTCGGTGCCCACGAGCACCGGCGCGATCATCCGGTCGACGACCGCCTTGGTCGCGTCGGTGACGAAGTAGCCGAAGCCCTCGCCCCATCCGACGAAGCCGTCCTCGTCGGTGACGCGCACGAGCGCGATCTCCAGCGTGTTCCACGTCGTCGGGCCGATCCCCTGGCCCTTGCCGCCGTCGTGGAACGGGATGTCGACGATCCAGGTCTCGACCGAGCGGATCTTCATGGCGTCTCCTCGCCGGTCGGCAGCGGCGCGACCATGTACGCGCCGCCGACGTAGTCGCGCCCCAGGCGCTCATCCATCGCTTCGAACGGTACGAAGCCGGCCGCTAGGTGGTCGAGCGCCCGATCGCGCGGTCGGTAGCCGAGCTCCGACGCGCGCTCGTTGCGGTAGAGCGGTTCGGGGCAGTCCGAGAGGCCGTACACCACGTCGTGGCGCACGTCGGGGTGGGTGAGGCCGATGGCAAGCAGCTCGGCGAGGTCGCGGGCGCTCGTCCAGAGGCGCAGCGCGCGGTCGTCGGCCACCTCCGGGTCGGCATTGCCGATCCGCGCGACGCACACCTCGAGCCCGAAGCGCTCGGCGTGCAGCGCGCAGGCGAGCTCACCGAAGGCCTTGCCGAGGCCGTAGTAGGCGTCGGGGGCGTACGCGGCGTCGTCGCCGGTGAAACCCGCGCGCGCGTGGGCGCCGTGGACGTGGTGGCTGCTGGCGTAGACGAAGCGGCGCACGCCCGCCCTCCGGGCTTCGTCGAGGACGTGCACCGTGCCGCGGAAGTTGGCGTCGAGCGAGTCGTCGAAGGCGAGCTCGACGCCGTGGACGCAGGCCAGGTGGAGCACCGCGTCGACCCCGGCGAGCGCCGCACGGACGTCGGCGCGGACGGCGAGGTCGCCCACCACCGCCCGCTCGCCCGGCCTCGGGGCGGGGCTGGCGAGGCGGTCGAAGAGCACCAGGTCGAAGCGCTCGCGCAGGAACGGACGCACGGCGCTACCGACGCGGCCGGCCGCGCCGGTCACCAGCACGGCAGGCCGCGCGGGGGGTTCGTCGGCCAGGGCCAGCGGCTGCGGGCGCTCCGCACCCGACGGGACGTCGCTCATCGGTTCCTCCTCACCAGCCCTGCCGCGACGGCATGCGACCGGGGTGGGGCCGGGCGCCGCGCGGTTGACACCCGCGCCAGGCCGCCGTACGCTCCAGGTCCTCTGGTCATACCACCTGACCGCAGCCATGGGAACCACCACGAGAGGAGGACCGCCATCGCGACCGCGCCCCCCGACCGCGCCGCCCCGTTCGAGCCGGTCGCGCGCGTGTCGCTGCCCGACGCCGTCTCGGACCGCCTCGCGGGCAGCATCCTCGACGGCGATCTCACGGCCGGCGACCGCCTCCCCGGGGAACGCGAACTCGCCGAGCAGCTGGGCGTCAGCCGCATCGTGGTGCGCGAGTCGCTCGGCCGGCTGCAAGCGCGCGGGCTGATCGAGATCCGCCCCGGCGTCGGCGCCTTCGTGGTGCCGATGCCCGACCGCAGCGTCACCGAACCGCTCGGGCTCTACATCCGCCGCCACGGCGTCGGCCACGCCCACCTGTTCGAGGTTCGGCGCGCGCTCGAACCGCAGATCGCCGCCGCCGCCGCGCGCCGGCGCGAACCGCGCGCGCTGGCCACGCTCCACGCCGCCCAGCGGCGCATGGCGGCGGCCGCGGCCGACCTGGAGCGTGCGACGACCGATCCGGGCGACGGCGCCCACGACGACGAAGCCCTCGAGGCCTTCGCCTGGGCCGACCTCGCCTTCCACGTCCACCTGGCGCAGGCCAGCGGCAACCCGCTGTTCGAGCTGTTGCTGGTGCCCCTGGTCGAACCGCTCCTGGAGGTCCGCCGCGCGGGCGCGCGCCGCCCGGGCGCCGCTGCCCGCGCCACCGCCGAGCACGCGGCCATCTTGGGCGCCGTCGCCGCCGGCGACGCCACCGCCGCAGCCGCGGCCATGGTGCACCACCTCGACAGCGTCGTCGCCCTGCTCCGCGCCCACCGCACCCCACCCCCCACGGAGGCCCAGCCATGACCCCGATCGACGAGACCCGCCGCCAACGCATGATCGACGCCGTGCGCGCCTACTTCGAGGCCTGCAACGCCGCCAGCCGCGAGCGCTTCGCCGAAGTCCTGGCCGAGGGCTGCGTGCACTACTTCCCGCCACTCGCCGGCAGCCCGTACCGCGGGCGCGACGCGATCGCCGACCTGTGGATCGGCTTCGTGCGCGCCAAGGGCTCGAGCTGGACCATCGACCGGCTGGTGTGCGACGGCGCGGAGATCTGCGTCGAATGGACGCACTTCAAGCCGAAGGCCGGCGAGCACATCCGCGGGTCGGAGTGGTACACCTTCGACGCCGACGGCATGATCGACGCCATCTGGGCCCACTACGCCTCGCCGCGCGACCCCGAGCGCCCGGCGAACGAGCTCGATGGCTTCGAGTACGCCGCCCGCGCCTACCCGCTGGCGCCCCCCGCGCTCGACCCGGCGATCGCAGCGGAGCGCGTCCGCAACCTCGAGGCCGAGGCGTGAGCCAGATGACCCCGCTCGACGCGGCCACCGCCCAGCGGCTGCGCGAGGTATCGACGTCGACCCTCGCCACGGTGCTTTACCAGCACGGCTTCCGCACGCGCGTGGTGCGCAGCACGCAGCGTCTGCGCCCCGGCGGCCCCAAGATGGTGGGCGTCGCGCGCACGCTCCGGTACGTCGCCATGCGCGAGGACCTCGACACCCTCGCCGAGTGGAAAGAGCCCTCGAACCCGCAGCGCGCGATCGCCGACGCCATCGAGCCGGGCGAGGTGCTGATGCTCGAGGCGCGCGAGGACGTCAGCTGCGGCACCATGGGCGGCATGCTCGTCGCCCGGATGATGGTGCGCGGCGCCGCCGGCATCGTCTCGGACGGCCCGTTCCGCGACGCCCCGTTCATCGCCGGGTTGGCGTTCCCGAGCTACGCGAACGGGATGAACGCCAACACCAACCTGATCGCCCACCACCCCGAGGACCTCGACGTCGCGATCACCGTCGGCGGCGTGCAGGTGCGGCCCGGCGACGTGGTCGTAGGCGACGACGAGAGCGTCATCGTCCTGCCGCGCCACCTCGCTGCCGAGGTCGCCGAAGCGGCGTGGGTCAAGGAGCGCGAGGAGGCCTGGATCGAGGCGCGCATCCTGGCCGGCGCGCCGGTCGAGGGCACCTACCCCATGGACGCGGCCACCCGCGCGGCCTACGACGCGTCGGACGACGCCGCGAGGACGTCCTGAGGGAACGCCCAGCCGACGCCGCGGCGCGCCGCCCAGGCGACCACCGCCTCGAGGCGCGCGCGCACGGGGGCCTCCGCGAGGTCGGGTTCGTGGGTGAAGAGGCAGCGCGGGGCGGTCGCGGCGCCGCTCGAGAAGGTCGCGTCGAGCATGGCGACCACGTCGCGTGCGGACTCGAGCCGGCGCAGGCTCGCCACCAGGTGCAGCCGCTCGCGCCCGTCGAACGCCATGCGGTCGGCGGCCACGCGCGCGCGCAGGTCGGCGTCCAGGTGGTAGACCTCCGCCCGGTCGTCGTCGGCGGTGAGCAGCCCCAGCACGCCCGCCTCGGCGTCGCGCCAGGCGCGCACCGCCCCCCGCCGACCGAGGAAGCGGTGGACGCGCGGAACGCGATCGACGGCCGCCGGTCCGGCGAAGCGGCCGACGGCCGCGACGAAGCGAGCGTAGTCCGCGCGCGCGTCGGCCGCCGACGCACCGCCCGCCCCGTAGTGGGTCGCGGCGTCGCGGCCGTGGAAGCCGAAGCGCAGCCAGCCGGCGGCCGACGCGAACGCCGACTGGTGGCGCACCGGCACGTCTTCGAGCGCCCACGCGCCGTCCTCGAGGAAGGCGTAGAGGCTCACGACCAGCCCGGCGCGCTCGTGCAGGTCGCGCAGGTAGGCGAACGTCGGCTGCGTCCACGGGGTAGCGTGGCCGCCATCGCCGAGGTCGCGCAGGCACGCCGCCACGTCGTCGACGCTCAGGTGCAGGGAACCGTGCATCGCCCCCACGCTACCGCCGCGGGCCACGCCGACCGCCAGGAGCGCTCATGACGATCACCGCCGTCCGCATCACCCCCATCGCCTTCCGCGACCCGCCGCTCCTGAACGTGGTGGGCGTGCACCAGCCGTTCGCGCTGCGCGCGATCGTCGAGGTCGAGACCGGCGACGGCTTCGTCGGGCTGGGCGAGACGTACGGCGACACCGCCATGCGCGAGGGGCTCGCCGCCGTTGCCCCGCATCTGGTGGGTCTCGACCCCTTCGACCTCGCCGGCCTGCGCGCGACGATCGACCGCCACCTCACGGCCGGCGCCGACGGCGGGCTGTCGGTCGCGCCCGGTACCTCGCGGCGCAATCTGCCGGTGAAGGTGGACGCAGCCTTCGAGGTCGCGTTCCTGGACCTGCAGGGGCAACTGCTCGGGCGGCCGCTCGTCGATCTGCTCGGAGGCGCGGTGCGCGACCGGGTGCCGTACAGCGCGTACCTCTTCTACAAGTTCGCGCGCCACCGCGGCCAGCCCGAGGACGACGTCTGGGGCGCCGCACTCGACCCCGACGGCATCGTCGCGCAGGCACGGCGGATGATCGACCGGTACGGCTTCGAGTCGATCAAGCTCAAGGCCGGCGTGTTCGAGCCCGACGCCGAGGCCGACGCGGTGCGCGCCCTCGCCGCCGCCTTCCCCGGAGCCCCGCTGCGCATCGACCCCAATGGCGGCTGGACGGTGGCCACCAGCCTGCGCATGGCGGCGCAGCTCGCCCGCGACCTCGAGTACCTGGAAGACCCGGCGCCCGGGATCGACGGGATGGCCGCCGTCGCCGCGCGGGTCGACCTGCCGCTGGCCACGAACATGGTCGTCACCGGCTTCGAGCACCTGCCCGACGCGATCCGCCTCGGCTCGGCGCAGGTGATCCTGGCCGACCACCACTACTGGGGCGGTCTGCGCGCCACCCAGCACCTTGCGACGATCTGCCGCACGTGGGGACTCGGGCTGTCGATGCACTCGAACTCGCACCTGGGCATCAGCCTCGCGGCCATGACCCACATCGCCGCCACCATCCCCAACCTCACGTACGCCTGCGATACCCATTACCCCTGGCAGGAGGACGAGGTGATCGAGGGAGGCAAGCTCGCCTTCGAGGGTGGCGCGCTGCGCGTCCCCGACGGCCCCGGTCTGGGTGTGCGGCTCGATCGCGACGCGCTCGCGCGGCTGCACGAGGTCTACCGCACCTGCGGCATCCGCGACCGGGACGACGTCGCCGAAATGCGAGCGTACGACCCCGACTGGAGTGGCGCGCTGCCGCGCTTCTGACGTGAACCTCCGCCTGACGGTCCCACGCTGGTTCGACGGGCGCGATGCGCACGACGGACCGTGGACGCTCCACGTGGCCAACGGGCGGATCGCGGACGCCGGCGGCACGGACCGCGACCTCCTCCTCGGCCTCGACCTCGACCTCGACCTCGGGGACGACGACGCCACGCTGCTCCCCGGGTTGATCGACGCCCACGTCCACCTGGCGATCACCAACA
>JAGXHO010000262.1 GCA_024636105.1 Trueperaceae bacterium
CCGTCGGGCCGCGCGCTCGCGCCGCGCCGCTCGCCAGCGCGGCGATGGCGGCCGCGCCGCCCCCCTCGAGCACGCGGCGGTGCACCCGAAAGCCGTGGCGCATGGCGGCGGCCAGCTCCGCCTCGGGCACCAGCACGATCTCGTCGACCAGCTCGCGCACCATCGCGAAGGTGTAGGCGTTATCGGCGCCCAGGCCCCCCTGAAGGCTGTCCGCCAGGGTGTCCGCCTCGGGCATGGCCAGCGGCCGGCCGGCGTGGAGGCTGGCGTGCATGACCGCGCCCTCCTCCATCGACACGCCCACGATTCGCACGTGCGGCGCGGCGGAACGGACGGCCAGCGCCGTCCCGGCGATCAGCCCGCCTCCGGAGACCGGCACGACCAGGGTGGCGAGGTCGGGAAGCTCGTCCATCAGCTCCAGCCCCAGGGTTCCCTGCCCGGCGATCACGTCGGCATGGTCGAACGGCGGAATCAGCGTCGCGCCGCGCTCATAGGCGAAGTCGCGGGCCTGCTCCTCGGCCGCGTCTTGCGAGTCGCCACCGACGTGAACGGTGGCGCCTTCGGCCCGGAGCGCCTCCAGCTTGCCTGGCGGCACCCGCTCCGAGACGAACACGTCGGCGCGCGTTGCCAGCCGGCGTGCGACGTACGCCACGGCCCGCCCGTGGTTGCCGGTCGAGACGGCCACCACGCCGGCCGCGCGCCGCTCAGGGTCCAGCGACAACAGGGCGTTGGCGGCGCCACGCACCTTGAACGAGCCGGTCGGCTGCGCCGTCTCGTCCTTGATCCACACGCCTCGGGACGCGCCCACGCCGCCCGGCGCCACGTCCGGATCCACGTCCGGACCCATGCCCGAGCCCAGCACCGGATCGCTCAGCAACGGCGTGCGGCGCACCAGTCCGTGGATGCGGGCCCGGGCGCGCCAAACGTCCCGCACCGTCACCGCGACCCGGTCGGGCCGCGAGGGCCTCACCGGAGCGGGATCCCCGTCTTCGGCAGGCGGTTGTCCAAGAAGCGAACCAGCGACGACGCCACCAGCGTGACCACCAGGAACAGGCCGCCGACCATGGTCAGGGGGACGAAGTACTTGAACGTCCGGTCCCCGAGCAGCATCGCCACGTTCAGCATCTCCAAAACCGTGACGGCGGAGAGGATCGCGGTGTCCTTGAGCATCGACACCAGGTAGTTGCCCAGCGCGGGCACGATCCGCGGGATCGCCTGCGGGACGATGACGTGCCGGTAGGTGAGCGTCGCCGGCATGTTCAGTGCCGTGGCGGCCTCCCACTGGCCTCGCGGCACCGCCTCGATCCCGGCGCGGTACACCTCGGCGGTGTAGCCGGAGTACTGGATCCCCAGCGCGATGGCGCCGGTGAGGAACGCCGGGAGGATGATCCCGAAGTCGGGCAGCACGAAGAACAGGAAGTAGAGCTGCACCAGCAGCGGCGTGTCCCGCACGAACTCGAGGAAGAAAGCGGTCGGCCACGACACGATCTTCAGGGGCACCATCCGGAACAGCGCTAGGACCAGGCCCAGCACCAGGGCGATCGCCATTCCGAGCACGGTGGCCTGCACCGTGACCCACAGCCCCCGAAGCAGGATCGGGAAGATCGACACAGCGAAGGCGAGGTTGCTACTGGTGTCCCATTCGACGCCGAACAGCATCAGGCCCTCGCCCGCCCCTGCGCGACGCCGACGCGGACCGCGATCCAGCGCTCCAGCAGACGCATGACCGCCATGAACGCCAGCGCCATGAAGAAGTAGATGAACAACGTGGCGGTGAAGACGGGGATGGTCTCGTAGGTGAGGTTCCGGTAGTTCTGCGCCCGGAAGGTGAGGTCGCTGAGCGAGATCAGCGACACCAGGGCGGTGTCCTTCAGGTTCTGCACCACCAGGTTCCCGAACGGCGGCATCATCTCGACCAGCGCCTGCGGCAGCACCACCCGCCAGAGCGTGAAGCGGCGGGTGAAGTTCACCGCGATGGCGGCCTCGTACTGCTCCTTCGGCACGGCCTGGATCGCGCCGCGCACGACCTCGGCGCCGTAGGCGCCGATGTTGAGCGAAAGCGCCAGGATGCCGGCGGCGACGGGGGGCAGCCGGATCCCGATCAGCGGAAGCGCGAAGTAGAGCCAGAACATCTGCACCAGCAGCGAGGTGCCGCGGAAGATCTCGATGTAGCCGACGGAGAGCGAGCGCACCAGAGGATTGCCCGACAGCTTGCCGATCCCGGCGGCGAACGACAGGATGCCGCCGAACAACGTCGACGCCAGCGCCAGCTGCAGGGTGATGGTCGTGCCCTTCAGCAGCGGGACGAGGAGTTGGCGTAGGTCTTCCATCGATCCTCCCGGTGGTGAAGCGAAATACGGTGCGGAACGAGCGAGAAAGCGTGGAAAAGAGAGGAAGGGCAGGCCCGCCGAAGCGGGCCTGCCGTCACGAGGTCACTCTGCGCTGCAGAGGTCCTCGGTGGTGGCGGCGAGGGCGGCGTCGATGTCGCCGTCGCTCAGGCCGTGGCTGAGAAGGATGTCGCGGTACTCGTCGGTCTGCTGGAACTCGCCGAGCGCGGCGTCGAACGCTTCACTGAAGTCGTCGGCGTCGGCGTGGAAGTTGAAGCTGCCCCAGCTGCGGACCGGCTCGCCGTCTACGACGGGATCCTCGAACGGATCGGCGGTCTCGACGCGGTCGGAGGAGGTGGCAAGGTTCGCGACGGTCAGGCCGGTCCCGGCGTACGCGTCGATGCGGCCCGAAGAGACGGCCGAGGGGGCGTCCGCGTTCGCGTTGATGAACGAGATCTGGCTCTGCGGAACGCCCATCGCCTGCGCGAAGTCGATCTGGTCGGCGCCGGAGACGATGCCCAACGTCAGGTCGTCGTTGTCCACGAAGTCCTGGTAGCTGTGGATGTCCTGCGGGTTGCCCGCGGCGACCAGGAAGCCCTCGCCGTACGAGGAGTTCGGGCGGGCGTAGTCCACCTGCTGGCAGCGGTCGGGAAGGATCGCCATGCTGGCGGCGGTCATGTCGGCGCGGCCCGCGATCAGGCTCGGGATCAACTGACCGAACTCGGTCACGGTCCACTCGACGTCGGTGATGCCCATCGACTCGAGCACGGCGATGGCGACCTCGGGGGCGATGCCGTGGGCGACGCCCTCGTCGTCGATCCAGCCGTACGGAATCTCGTTCGCGGTCACGACGCGGACCGTGCCGCTATCCTGGATGTCGCTCCAGGAGCGCTGGGCGAGTCCGAAGCCGGTCAGCAGGCCAAGGGTCAACGCGGCGATCACTACGGTGGAAAGTCTCTTCATCACGTTCGTTACCTCCAAGGGTCTATTCGTGTTGCGCAGCGCGGCCGAATGCCGCGGCGCGATCGTAGACCGGCGACCCCGTCGGTGGGGCCAAGCCGGTCCCGTGCACGCGCGTAGGCCGGTCGGACCGATCTCGGTACGGGTTCATCGACTCCTCCTTCCGTCGTCGGTTCGTCTTCGGAACGTCGTCGATACGTCTTCGCTAGGTGGTCGAGATGTGGCCCGTCGGCGCCTCGACCGTCGGTGCGGCGTCGGTGCGGCGTCAGTGCGTCAGCACGGCGCTCAGGAACTCCTGGGTCCGCGGGTTCTCCGGCTGGCTGAAGATCCTCTCGGGCGGTCCCTCTTCGGCGACCTGGCCGGCGTCGAAGAAGATCACCCGGTCGGCGACGTCGCGGGCGAAGCCCATCTCGTGCGTGACGATCAACATCGTCATCTGCGTCTCTTCGGCCAGCTTTCGCAGGATCGCCAGCACGTCGCCGACGAGCTCGGGGTCCAAAGCGCTGGTGACCTCGTCGAACAGCATCACCTTCGGCTCCATCGCCAACGCGCGGGCGATGGCGACGCGTTGCTTCTGACCGCCGGACAGCTGGACCGGGAACGCCTTGGCCTTGTCGGAAAGGCCGACCATGTCGAGCAGCTCCATGCCGCGCTCCTCGGCCTCGTCGCGCGCGACGCCGCGCACGTGGATGGGCGCTTCGGTCACGTTGCGCAGCACGCTCATGTTCGGGAACAGGTTGAAGTGCTGGAACACCATCCCGATATCGCCGCGCACCTCGTGCAGGTGCTTCTCGCCGGCCGGCACGACGCGGCCGTTCACTTCCCTGTGCCACAGCGGGCGGTCGTCGACGAAGACCTTGCCGCCGTCCGGCTTGACCAGCGTCATCAGCACGCGGAGGATGGTGGTCTTGCCCGACCCGCTCGGACCGATGATGGCGACCTTCTCGTTCTCGGCGGCCTCGAAGTCGAGGTCGTCCAGCACGACGAGATCGCCGAACGCCTTGCGGACCTTCTCGAAGCGGATCATCGGAGCGGACGAGGCGCCTGTAGGCGATGCGGCTCCTTTTGGTTCCACAGCGGGCTGGGTCACGTTCCTCCTCGTTTCGTGCGGCGCGCCACCTCGGCCGCGGACGTCCGCGTAGGCAGGCCTCGACGGGGTGCTAGCTGCGTGATGACAACGCGAAGCATACGAGCTTGGGCTCGGTCATCGCCTCCATAGCGTAGCCGACACCTTCACGTCCCAGGCCCGAGCCCTTCACGCCGCCGAACGGCATCGCGTCGATCCGATAGTCACTGCTATCGTTGACCATGACTCCTCCGTAGCGCAAGCCTTCGGCGATGCGGAAGGCCGCCTCGAGGTCGCGGGTGAACAGACCCGCCTGAAGACCGAAGTCGACCGCGTTCGCGCGTGCGACCGCTTCAGGCGAATCCTCGAACGTTCGTACGACCGTAACAGGTCCGTACACCTCGTCCACGTCCAGCGGGTGACCGAGCGGCACGCCGCTGACCACCGTCGGCGCCAACACGGTGCCGCTGCGCGCCCCGCCGGTCAGCACCGTCGCCCCCGCGGCCTGGGCGCTCTGGACCATCGATTCCACCCGCAGTGCGGCTTGTTCGTCGATCATCGGTCCCATGTCCGTCGCCTCGTCGAGCTTGGGGCCGGTGGCGACGCCGCGGGCGCCGGCCACGAACGCCTCGGTGAAGGCGTCCGCGATGTCGCGGTGCAGCAGCAGGCGCTGCACGTGCAGGCAGTTCTGCCCCGCCGCGGCGTAGGCGCCGGCGACGCAGGCCGCGACGGCGGCGTCGAGGTCGGCGTCGGGCAGCACGATGGCCGGGGCGTTCGAGCCGAGCTCCATCGACAGCTTCTTCAGTCCGGCCTCGCGGGCGATCCGCTCGCCGGTGGCCTTGCCGCCGGTGAACGACACCGTCCGCGGCCGCGGGTCGCGGACCAGTGCGGCGCCGACCTCGCTGCCGGGACCGGTCAGCACCTGCACGATCTCCTCGGGCAGTCCCGCCTCGAGCAGGATCTCCACCAGCGCCAGCGCGGAGAGCGGGGTGCGGCTGTCCGGCTTGAGGATCACGGTGTTGCCGGCGGCGAGGGCCGGGGCGAGCTTGTGCGCCACCAGGTTCAGCGGGTCGTTGTACGGCGTGATCGCCACCACGATGCCGACCGGCTCGGGTCGCCACGCACCGACCCGCCGCTCCGAGCCGGGCGCCTGGTCGAACGGCACCGTCTCGCCGTGCAGTCGGCGCGCCTCCTCGGCGCCCAGCCGGAGCGTGTCCGCGCAGCGGGCCGCCTCCCGTCTCGCCTCGCGGATGGTCTTGATGCCTTCGCGCGCGATCCGCTGGGCGAACGCCTCGTTGCGCTCCTCCAGCAACCGTGCGGCGCCGCCGAGCACGCGCATGCGCTCGTGGATCGGCCAGCGCCGCGCGGTCTCGGCGGCCTTCTCGGCGTGCGCCAGCGCGCGCTCGGCGTCGGCGGCGTCCGCACGCGGCACGGTGTCGACGACGGCACCGCTTTCCGGGTCCAGGATCTCGGTGCGGGCCTCACGATCGACCCAGCGTCCTTCGAGCAGCATCTTCACGCCGCACCTCCGGTGGCGCGATGGATCGCCAGCAGGTCAATGATCAGGGCGTAGCCGGTCGCGAGCTTGCCGGCGCCGGGACCGATCAGGGTCACGTCGCCCAGCAGCTCGGTCGTGTACGTCACCGCGTTGGTCGCGCCGCCCACCGAAGCGAGCGGGTGCGTGGCAGGCACGCGCCGCGGCGCCACCGAGGCGCGGACCGCCCCTGCGTCCCGCTCGACGCGCCCGATCAGCTTCCAGCGCTCGCCCGCGGCGATCGCCGCCTCGACGTCCTCTCGGGTCAGACCGGCGATGCCCTCGCGGGCGACGTCGGCCATGGTCAGCTCGGCGTCCATCACCCGGTTCGCCAGGATCACCACCTTGCCGGCGGCGTCGATCCCCTCGACGTCCCCGCTGGGGTCGGCCTCGGCGTAGCCCTCGGCCTGCGCCTCGGCGAGCGCCCCTTCGAAGTCGGCGCCGGCCTCCATGCGGGTGAGGACGTAGTTGGTGGTGCCGTTGAGGATCCCTTCGATCCGGGTCACCCCGGCACCGGCGAGCAGCTCGGTCCCGAGGTGCAGGGCGGGCGTGCCGCTCATCACGGTCCCCTCGGCTTCGAGTCGCACGCCGCGCCGGCGTGCGGTCGCCGCGAGCTCCGGCCACGCCAGCGCGACCGGTCCCTTGTTGGTGGTGATCACGTGGCGGCCGTGGTCAAGAGCTGCGCGGACGTGCGTCAGTGCCGGCTCGCCGGTGGCGAGGTCGGTGAACGCCAGCTCGGCGATCACGTCGGCCTGCGCCTCGCGGATGGTCGTCAAGGCGTCCCAGCCGCGATCCTCGGCGTCGACGGCGTCGAACGTGCCGTCCGCCTCCACCGCGGCCAGCAGCCGCGCCGGGTCCAGGCCGCCGGCGGCGTGCACGCTGCCGCGCTGGAGGTCGGCGACGGCGGTGATGCGGACGTCCAGGCCGTAGCGCTCGTGCAGGTCCGCGCCGCGGTCGGCCAGGATTCGCGCGAGCCCCTGACCGACCGTCCCGAAGCCGATCAGCGCGAGACGGAGCCCGCTCATGCCGTGCGTCCTGCGGCCACGCCCTCGAGCGCCCGTTCGAGGTCCGCCTCGAGGTCGACGACGTCCTCGATCCCGGTCGAGTAGCGCACCAGCGCCTCGGGGATGCCCATCGCGGCGCGCTCGGCCTCGGTCAGCTCGACGTGACTGCCGGTTCGGGGCGGCGCCACGACCGTCTCGACCGCGCCGAGGTTGGCGGCGCGGTGGGCGAAGCGGAGCTTGGGCAGGAAGGTCCGCACGGCGTCGAACCCGCCGACCAGCTCGAACGACAGCATCCCCCCGAAGCCGCGCATCTGCCGGGCCGCGACGTCGTGGCCCGGATGGCTGGCGAGCGAGGGGTGGAACACCCGCTCGACGGCCGGGTGCGCTTCGAGGAACGCGGCGATTCGCGCGGCGCTGGCGTTCTGGCGCTCGATGCGAAGCTGGAGCGTCTTCATGCCGCGGATCAGCAGGTAGGCGGCCTCGGGATGGAGGGTGGCGCCGTTGATCTCGCGGTAGCCGAACACGCGCTGGACCAGCTCCTCACTCCCGCACAGCGCGCCTCCCAGCGCGTCGGCGTGCCCGCCCAGGTACTTCGTGGCGCTGTGCACCACCAGGTCGGCGCCCAGCGCGAGCGGCGACTGGTTGATGGGCGTGGCGAAGGTGTTGTCGACCACCACCGTCGCGCCCTTCGCCTTGGCGCGCGCGGCGAGCTTCTCGATGTCGAGGATCTTGCAGGTCGGGTTGGTGGGGGTCTCGAGGTAGAGGAGCGCCAGCCCCTCGTCGATGGCGGCGAGGATGGCCTCCTCGTCCTGCGTGTCGCACATCGCCACGTCGACGCCCATGCGGGGGAGCCAGTCGAGGAACACGCGGTTCGTGCCGCCGTAGGTGTCCTTGACGGTCACCACCCGGTCGCCGGGGGCGAGCAGGGTGTAGAGCGTGTTCGAGATGGCGGCCATGCCGGTCGCGAAGCTGGTGGCCGCCTCGGCGTCCTCGAGGATGCGGATCTTCTCCTCGAACACCGCCGTGGTGGGGTTGGTGTTGCGACCGTAGATGTGGCCTTCGGCGTTGCCGAGGGCGACGTCGCGCCAGTGGTCGAGGTCGTCGTAGCCGAACGAGACGCTGTGCACGACCGGGATCTGGGTCGCGCCGGCGATGCGGACGCCCTCCTCGCCGGCCCAGACGGTGAGGGTGCTCTGCTTCGGGGCGGAATCGTTCATGAGGGTCCTCCTTCGGACACGGTCACGGGCGTGCGGTGGGCCGTCGGGGCGCCCACGCCGGCGTCGAACCGGCCGAGGTAGGCGCCGACGCGGGCGATGCAGTCGATCATGTGGCGCTTGCGGACGTCGGCCACCGTTCGCATGTCGCCTGCTCGCAGGGCGCGCAGGGTGTCGTCCACCTCCTTCTCGACGGCGTCGACCTCGTGCTCCCAGGGCAGGGCCGGTAGGGCGTCGATCCACAGGCGCGAGGTCTGGTGGTAGAGGCGGTCGGCGATCTCGCGCAGGGGCTCGTTGCCGATCGCCCGGGTGACCGCCCGGTTGAACTCGAGGTAGGCCAGGGCCAGGGCACGCGGGTCGCGGCGACCGCGGAGCGCGCGCACCTCGTCGCGCAGGGCGTCGATCCGCGCGATATCGCGCTGGTCGATGGCGGCCGGGTCGAGGTCGGCGATGACGTCGATCAGCTTCACGCGCAGGTCGTAGACCTGCTTCAGGTAGCGGACGTCGATCGACGTGACCAGGCTACCCACCCCGCGGCGGATGGTGACGAGGCCGTCGATCTCGAGGCGGTGCAGGACCTGGCGGATGGGGGTGCGGCTGACGCCGAACTCGGCCGCCAGACGGTTCTCGCTGAGCGCCGTTCCGGGCGGGTAGTCGAGCAGCGAGATACGCTCGCGCAGGCGGGCGTAGATGGTCTGGATGTCGCGTCCTTCGGACACGGCGTCCCCTTTCCGGGCGCGGCTCGGCGCGCGGTGGGCGGGTCCGGGCGTGGGCGGGTCTCTCGGGGCCGGCCTCCCGGGGCCGGTCTCCTCGAGAGGATTGACCGCGGCGCCGGGCCGGACGTAGAATCCCACTCGTAGGCAGGTTGTATACAAGTCGCTTTCGTCGGAAAGTCTAGGGGCTCGCCACGCCGTTGTCAAGCAGCGCCGCGGACCCGAGCCAGGCACCGCTTTCGTCCCACGCGGACGCGCCGACCGGGAGGTCGCCTTGCGAGACCACGACCAGCTGCCCTTCCCCGTGGACGAGTACCAGAGCCGGCTCGACGGGCTGCGCGCCCGGATGGACGACTGGGGCCTGGTCGCGATGCTGACCACCACGCCCGAGAACATCACCTACCTCACCGGCTTCGAGAGTCCAGGCCACTACTGGTGGCAAGGCATGGTCGTGTCGCTCATCGGCGAGCCGACCACCGTCTCGCGCCTCCTCGAGATCAGCGGCATGACCGCCCTCAGCTGGATCGAGCCGGAACACAACGTCGGCTACCGCGACGACCAGGACCCCATGGAGGTCCTGGTCGGCACGCTGACCCACATGGGCTTCGACCGCGGCCGGGTCGGGTTCGAGCGCGACGGCTGGTTCTTCACGGCGGTGCAGCAGGACCGGCTGTTCTCCCTCCTTCCGGAGGTCGACTGGGTCGACGCCTCCGGCCTGGTCGAGGAAGGTCGCGTGGTCAAGACGCCCCGCGAGATCGAGCGCATCGCCGCCGCCGCGCGGACCACCGAAGCGGGCATGGCCGCCGGCGTCGACGCCGTGCGCGCCGGCGTCAGCGAGAACGAGGTCGCTGCCGAGCTGATGGGCGCGATGGTGCGCGCCGGCAGCGACTGGCCGTCGATCGTGCCGTTCGTCGCCAGCGGCGAGCGCGGCGCGATCGGTCACGCCACCTGGTCGGGGCGCGTGGTGCGCGAGCACGACACGGTGTTCCTGGAGGTGTCGGGCTGCCGCAGCCGCTACCACGCTCCGATGATGCGCACCGTGGTGGTCGGCGATCCCGACGAGGACGCCGTGCACGCCTTCGACGCCGTCCAGTCTGCGTTCGACGCCGCGCTGGCGGCGATCCGCCCGGGCGTGCCGGCCGGCGAGATCGACCGTGTCGCCCGCCAGGTGATCGCGCACAGCGGGTTCGGCGGCACCCAGGCGTCCCGTGTCGCCTACTCCGTCGGGATCGCCGTGCCGCCCGACTGGGGCGAGGGCCACATCCTCAGCATGAAGCCGGGCGAGACCCGGCCCCTACAGGAGAACATGACGTTCCACCTGCTCCCTTGGGTGCAGATGCCGGGCAAGGGCGGCGTCGGCTGTACCGAGACGATCCGCGTCACCGCGAACGGCGCCGAGCGCATCACCGACTTCCCGCGCGAGCTGTTCGTGCGCTGAGCGGTCCGCGCCCGCTGACCGCGCCCGCTGACCGGGCGCGCTGACGAGGTGCGGGCCGGCCAGCTCAGACCTGCCAGCTCAAACCTGAATGTGGACGCGCGCGTCCTCGCCCAGCAGGTGGACCGCGTCGGAAAAGCGGATCACGCGTGAGCGAAGGCCCATCGACACGGTGTGGGTCCGTGCGCCGGAGCCGAAGAACTTGACGCCCCTGAGCAGGTCGCCGTCGGTGATGCCGGTGGCGCTGAACACGATCTGCGACCCCGGCGCCAGGTCGGTGGTGCGGTACGAGCGCCCGTGCTCGATCCCGGCGGTATCCAGCCGGTCCCGCTCGGCCTGGTCCCGGGGCACGAAGCGGCCCAGGATCTCCCCTCCCAGGCAGCGCAGCGCGGCCGCGGCCAGCACGCCCTCGGGAGCGCCGCCCGTGCCCATCACCGCGTGGATGTTCGTGCCCCGCACCGTCGCCGACAGCGCGGCGATGACGTCGCCGTCCCCGATCAGCTTCACGCGTGCGCCCGTTTCCCGGACCTTGGTCAGGAGCTCCTCGTGCCGGGGCCGGTCCAGGATCACCACCGTCAGGTCACGGACGCTCCGGTCCAGGCTGGAGGCGATCGCTTGCAGGTTCGCGGCCACCGGCCAGTCGAGGTCCACCATCCCGACCGCCGGCGGGCCGACGATGAGCTTCTCCATGTAGACGTCGGGTGCATGCAGCAGGCCGCCCCGCTCCGAGATCGCGATCACCGCCACCGATCCGTTCACCATGCGAGCGGTGATGCCGGTGCCCTCGACCGGATCGACGGCGATGTCCACCGGCCAGGCGCCCTCGCCGGCGCGCCCCACCCGCTCGCCGATGAAGAGCATCGGCGCTCGGTCGCGCTCGCCCTCGCCGATGACGATCTCGCCGTCGATCTCGAGCTCGTTGAGAACACGGCGCATCGTCTCGGTACCGGCGACGTCGACGATGTCCTCGTCCCCCATCCCGGCGACGCGGCCGGCAGCGATGGCGGCCTGTTCGGTCACCCGTACCGTGTCCAGTACCAGGGCGCGTTCGAGGGCGGTCGCGTCTGCTGCGGGGTGCGATAGGTCGTTCATGGCTCCACTCTGACCCGCCAGCACGAGCTGGCCGGTGTTGTACGCACATCGCGGCCCGGTGCGTGTCGGTGCGCGTCCGGCGCCCGCCCCCGACCTCGGTCCTCGGACCGGTCCTCGGGTCAGCTCTCGGGGCCGCTCCGCCCTCGATGCCTGGCGATCAGCGTCTCGGCCACCTCGTCGAGACCGACGCCGCGCTCGCGCAGCAGCACGGTGAGGTGGAACAGCAGATCGGCCGCCTCGTCGCGCATGCCGTCCAGGTCGCCCTCGAGGGCCGCGACGATGGTCTCGCCCGACTCCTCGACCACCTTCTGCGCGACGTAGCCGAGGCCGCGGGCATGGAGCTTCGCGACGTACGAGCCTTCGGGAAGCTCGGCGAGGCGCTGATCGACCACGCGCTGAAGCAGGCCGAACGCGGACGCGGGCACCCCCGCCTCGGCCTCGACGATGGGGCGGTGGAAGCAGCTGCGCGCCCCGGTATGACACGCCGGGCCGGTCTGGCGGACCTGGTAGAGCACAGCGTCGCCGTCGCAGTCCAATACGACCTCGACGACGCGCTGCACGTGGCCGCTGGTCGCGCCCTTGCGCCAGAGCTCGTCGCGCGAGCGACTGTGGTAGTGCGCGTCACCGCTCGCGAGGGTCGCCTCGAGCGCCTCGCGGTCGGCCCAGGCCAACATGAGGACCTCGCCGGAGGTGGCGTCCTGCGTCACGATCGGGACGAGCCCGGTCTGGCCGAAGACGACATCGTCGATGCCGAACGTGGCACGGGGTTGCGTCATGCCCGCGAGTCTACCTGCCCACCCTGGAGGGCGCCCGCCCTAACCGGCGTCAGCACGGGCCAGGTTCACGCCGGCCAGCGCCCGGTCCAGATCGGCGATCAGGTCGTCCGGATGCTCGATGCCCATCGAGACGCGTAGCAGGTCGGGAGGCGTGGGCGTATCCGGGCCCTCGACCGGCGCACGGTGCTCGATCAGGCTCTCGACCCCGCCC